>JAOPXA010000152.1 GCA_025965395.1 Nocardioidaceae bacterium
TTCGGCAAGGGTCCGAGCAGCCGAGTAAGCCACATGACGGGCGCGGCGGACGCGAGGGCAACACGTTCGGAGTGCTGCATGCCCATCGTGCGAGGGCCGACGCCAATGGCCACATACGAGACGAGCACCATGATGCCGACCGCGATGAGGAGACGCTGCCAGGTGGTCTCGAACGAGTCAGCCACGACGAACGCCACGAGCACGATCGAGGTGGTCTCGGCGACCATACGCAGGAGCAGGTTGCTGTTGATGTAGTGCGCGGGGTCCTCGAGGATATGAACGAGGCGCTTGGCCCCGGCCCTCCCCTCGTGCTCGAGCTCTTCGGCGCGAGCTTTGGAGAACGACGAGATTGCCGCATCGACGCTGGCCGAGATCCCCGCTATGACGGCCAGGATCACGGCCACGACTATCGGCAGGCTATCGCCGACCATGCGGGACCCCGCTCATACCGAAAGCTCGGGGTCGATGCCGGTCTTGACACCGTTCCACTCGATCAGGAGGCGGCCTTGGAGACCGAACATCTCCTTGTGCTCGGCGGGCTCCGCGTGGTCGTAGCCGAGCAGGTGCAAGATGCCGTGGACGGTCAACAGCTCGATCTCGTCGGCCGTCGAGTGGCCGGCGGCCGGCGCTTGCTGAGCAGCGACGGCGGGGCATAGCGCGATGTCGCCGAGGTAGCCCTCATCGGACTCTGCATCGACCGATCCGGGCGTGAGCTCATCCATCGGAAAGGAGAGGACGTCGGTCGGGCCGTCTTTGTCCATCCACTGCTTGTTGAGCACAGCGATCGTGTCGGGGTCGACGAGCCGGACCGTCAGTTCAGTAGCAGGATGAAGCCGCATCCGCTTCATGACGAAGCGGCAGAGCTGAGTCAGCGTGACGACATCGACGTCGGCGTCTGACTCATCGAGTATGTCGACGTTCACTGGATCCTTCTCCGGACTCGAAGGTGTCATAGGCCGCGACAATGCGACCGACAAGCTTGTGTCGGACGACGTCCTGAGCGGTCAACATCGTGAAGTTGATGTCGCGCACACCTTCGAGGATGTCCTTGACGACGCGGAGGCCGCTCTTCTGACCCGACGGGAGATCGACCTGCGTGATGTCGCCGGTGATGACCATCTTGGAACCAAACCCGAGGCGCGTGAGAAACATCTTCATCTGCTCCTGCGAGGTGTTCTGAGCCTCGTCGAGTATGATGAACGCGTCGTTGAGCGTGCGACCGCGCATGTAGGCGAGCGGGGCGACCTCGATGATGCCTGACGTCAGAAGCTTGGGGATCGTCTCCGGGTCGATCATGTCGTGCAGCGCGTCATACAGAGGGCGCAGGTACGGATCGATCTTCTCGCTGAGCGTGCCGGGCAGGAAGCCAAGCTTCTCGCCCGCTTCAACCGCAGGACGGGTCAGGATGATCCGGTTGATCTCCTTGTTGTTGAGCGCCTGCACGGCCTTGGCCATGGCGAGATAGGTCTTGCCCGTGCCTGCGGGCCCGATGCCGAAGACGACAGTATGTTTGTCGATCGCATCGACGTAGCGCTTCTGGTTGAGCGTCTTGGGTCGGATGGTGCGACCCCGGTTGGAAAGGATGTTGAGGCTCAGGATCTCGGCCGGAGTCGCTTGCGTCTCCTGGCGAAGGATCGCGATGGAGCGCTGCACGGTCTCGGCGGTGAGCCCCTGGCCGGTGCGGATAATCGTGACCAACTCGTCGACCAACCGCTCGATGAGTGCTGCTTCGCTGGCCTGACCACGCACGGTGACCGTGTTGCCACGCGCGTGGATCGTCGCTTCGAACTCGCCCTCGATGATGCGCAAGAACTCGTCAGCCGGGCCGAACAATGCCACCGTCGGGATGCTGGCTGGAACGGTGATCGTGTAGGGGATGTTTTCTGGTTCCGTCATAGGTCAATAAGTCTAGCCGGGGGGCCAGGAGAATTCTCGTCCCGCGAGAACGTGACCGTGGGCATGGAAGACCGACTGGCCCGCTTCGGCGCCCGTGTTGAAGACCAGGCGGTATGCGTGGCCGAATCCTTCGGCTTCGGCTATCGCACGCGCGTCGGTGAGAAGCGCGGCCGCGGCGACCGGCTCCGCTGCGGCCAACGAGGCGATGTCGGGGTGGTGAATGCGCGGGATCACGAGGATGTGCACGGGCGCTTGGGGGTTGATGTCGCGGAACGCGATCGTGTGCTCGCACTCGGCGACGATCGTGGCGGGGATGTCGCCCGCGACGATCGAGCAGAAGAGGCAGTCAGACATACCCCACACCCTAGCCACTCAAGCAGGTTGAAGACACTCTCCGCTGGCGGAACCAATATGGTCGCTTTTTTCCGCAAAAGACGATCATATTGGTTCCCTCAGCGGAGGCGGGGGAAGGTCAGCGGGCGTTGAAGGCGTTCTTGATGCGACCGAACACGCCCTTGTGGCTGGATGAGCTGAACTGCGCCTCGGGCCGCTCCTCGTCGCGCAGCTTGGCGAGCTGCATCAACAAGTCGCGTTGCTCGTCGCTGAGCTTGGACGGGGTGTCGACGATGACGCGGACGTTGAGGTCACCACGGCCGACGGTACGAAGCCGCGGCACTCCCCTGCCGCGTACCGTGATCGTCTCGCCCGACTGCGTGCCGGGAGGGATCTCGAGCGGCACGGTGAGCTCCATGTCGGAGCCTTCCGTCGCCAAATCGGCCTCCAACGTCGGCAGGTCGAGATGCGCGCCGAGCGCCGCCGCCGTCATGGGCAACGTGACGTCGCAGTAGAGATGGTCGCCCTCGCGCGTGAAGAGATCGTGGCGCGAGACGTTGATCTCGACATAGAGGTCACCCGGCGGGCCACCAGCTGGCCCGACCTCGCCCTCACCGGAGAGCTGGATGCGGGTGCCGTGGTCGACTCCGGGCGGGACCTTGACGGTCATGGTGCGACGCGACCGCACGCGACCTTCGCCCGTGCACTCGGGGCATGGGTTGGAGATGATCGAGCCGAATCCCTGGCATGTCGGGCAAGGGCGCGATGTACGCATGTCGCCAAGCAGCGAACGCTGCACGTGCTGGACTTCGCCGTGCCCATGGCATGTGGTGCAGGTGACGGGCTGAGATCCCTCGGCCGCACCAGAGCCGTGACAGACCGTGCAGAGAATCGCCGTGTCGACCTTGAACTCACGACTAACTCCGAAGGCTGCTTCGGCGAGGTCGAGGCGCATACGCAGGAGGGCGTCCTGGCCGCGACGCGTGCGCGTGCGCGGACCCCGCTGACCGTTGCCACCGAAGAATGCGTCGACGATGTCGTCGAAGGAGAAGCCCTGACCGAAGCCAGCTCCCCCACCTTGACCGCCGAGCGGGTTGCCGCCGCGGTCATAGACCGAACGCTTCGCGGGGTCCGACAACACCTCGTAGGCCACCTGGACAGCCTTGAACTGCTCTTCGGCATGGTCCTCGGAGTTGACGTCCGGGTGGTACTTTCGCGCGAGCTTGCGGTAAGCCTTCTTGAGCTCCTCTGGCGACGCCTCACGGCTCACACCCAGGGTCTCGTAGTAATCCTGGCTCATCTAACCTTCCGAAATCGTTCGACCGACATACCGAGCAACTGCTCCTACCGCGGCCATGGTGCCGGGGTAGTCCATGCGCATCGGCCCGACCGTACCCAAGGTCGCAAGGGCCTCGTCGTCAGACCCGTAGGCCGAGGCGACCACCGAGGTGGTCGCGAGTTCTTGATAGCCCGTCTCGCTGCCGATGCGCACGGTCATCAGGCTGGGCGACGTCGCTTCACCCAGGAGCCTGAGCAACACGACCTGCTCCTCAAGCGCCTCAAGCACCGGCCTGATGGCCGTGTCGAAGTCGGCACCGAAGCGGGCAAGGTTGGCCGTGCCGCCGACGGCGATCCTCTCGTCGGAGCGCTCGTTGGAGAAGGTCTGCGCCAGCGTCGTCACGATCGCTGTGACGATCGGACGGTCGGGCCGTGCGAATTGGTCGATGATGTCGGCAAGCCGGAGCGACGCCTCGGGCAGCCGCTGGCCCAGCGAAGCCTGCGTGATGCGACTGCGCATGCTCGACACGAGTTGCTCCGACGGCGTGCTCTCCAGCTCGATGATGCGCTGCTCGACGCGACCGCTGCTCGTGATGACGACGATGAGAATCTTGGCGCCCTCGAGCGGCACCAGCTCGATGTGCCTCACAGTGGAGCGCGTCAGCGAGGGGTACTGCACGATCGCTACCTGGTTAGTGAGCTGCGCAAGCACCCGAACGCTGCGCTGGACGACGTCGTCGACGTCGACAGCCCCTTCCATGAAGGTCTCGATGGCCCGGCGTTCGGCGGTGGTCAAGGTGCGCACGGTCGACAGCTTGTCGACGAACAGGCGATAGCCTTTGTCCGTAGGGATGCGGCCGGCGCTCGTATGAGGCTGGGCGATCAAGCCTTCTTCCTCGAGCAGCGCCATGTCGTTGCGCACCGTCGCGGGCGAGACGCCCAGGCTGTGACGCTCGACGAGCGTCCGCGACCCGACGGGCTCGTGGGTGGCGACGTAGTCCTCGACGATCGCCCGGAGCACGGCGAGCTTTCTTTCTTCGGACATGACACACCTCCCGACGCGCTGGCACTCTCGGTCCTTAAGTGCCAGTCTAGCGAGGTGACCGATATCCGCCGCGATGGAACCGCCCTTGTCGTCCAGGGAAGTGATGCACGTCTCACGTATGAGTCTCGCACCGTCACTCTCGACTCCGGTGAGGTCGTCAAGCACGAGTCTCAAGGCGGCAGTCTTTCGTCGGTATGGGCGACAGATCTCGGCGATTGCTACGTCGAGGTCGTCTTCCTCGGCGACGGTCCCGTCGGCGGTGAGCTCGTCTTGGTCGTGCCCGGGTCGGACGTCGTCGCCGTGGGCGACCTCTACCCGGCGGAGGCGCCTGCGCACGTCGGCCCGACCTGGCCGGTCGCAGTCGACATGGCGTTAGGCCTCGTGACCGAGACCACCACGATCTATGCCTCGACGGGCGTCATCACGAAGGACGACCTCGACACCTCGCACCAGCGTCTCCTCGGCTCGCTGTACGGCCATGGCTGACCGCTACGGCAACGACGTCCTCGCCGGCGACTGGAAAGAACCGCCTCGCGGTCGATCGACCACGCATCACGGTGAGATGGGCGAGGTCGTCGAGGAAGCCGTCACGGGGTTCTGCGGGGCCATCGTCCGGATGGACCGCGACCTCTACACCGTCGAGCTCGAGGACCGCTTCGGCAAGCGGCGTACGTTTCCGCTTGGGCCAGGATTCCTGCTCGACGGCAAGCCAATCCTGCTCGAGGCGCCTGTGCGGACCGCTCCGAAGAAGGCGACGCATACGGCGTCGGGATCGATCGCGGTGGCGGGCGCGTCAGCGCGCGTGGCGAGGAGCAGCAGGATCTACGTCGAGGGCCGTCACGACGCGGAGCTCGTGCAGCGCGTGTGGGGCGACGATCTTGCGCTGGAGGGCGTGGTGGTCGAGTACCTCGGCGGCATCGATGACTTGAGCGCCATCGTCAAGGAATTCGCCCCCACCTCGGACCGCAAGCTCGGCGTGCTGGTCGATCACCTCGTGGCCGGGTCCAAGGAAACGCGCATCGCGGCGAGCATCAAGAATCCTCACGTCCTGGTCGTCGGGCACCCGTTCGTCGACGTCTGGCAAGCCGTCAAGCCGTCAAGCATCGGGATCGAGGCATGGCCCGTCATCCCGCGCGGGATCGAATGGAAGCACGGCATTTGCCAAGCATTCGGTTGGCCCCATGCGGATCAGGCTGATATTGCCAGGGCTTGGAAGCGCATCCTGGCCGGCGTTGACACATACGCCGATCTGGAGCCAGCGTTGCTTGGTCGCGTCGAGGAACTCATCGACTTCGTGACGACCTAGCCCCCATGATTTGGATACTTAAACGCGGATCGAGTCGGTGCAATCGGCCTCTAAGTATCCAAATCTTGGGGATTGGAGGAAAAGCGAACGCCGCCTAAGTGAGTTGGCGGACCACCGCATCTGCGAGCAGCCGACCCTGCAATGTCAGGACCAGCAGGGAGCCGTCGTCAACGATCAAGCCTCGTGAGACCAGATCAGGTACGTGGTGGAGCACGGATGGCGCGAGTGCATCGCGAGCGAGGCCGGAGCGAAGCCGGAGCTCGAGCAGCACGCG
>JAOPXA010000157.1 GCA_025965395.1 Nocardioidaceae bacterium
TGTCGAAGTCCTCGGCCGGTGGGTCAGGCAGCGCAGCCAGGATGGCGTCGAGCATGTCGCCGCTCCCCCGGCCGTGCATCGCCGAGACGGGGAATGGTTCGCCGATGCCAAGGCTCCAAAGGGTCGCCGCCATCGCTTCGCCACGTTGGTCGTCGACCTTGTTAGCCGCCAGCACGACGGGCTTGTTGGCCTTGCGCAAGATACGCACGACCGCCTCATCGATGTCGGTGATGCCGACGGTCGCATCGACGACAAAGAGGACCGCATCAGCGATGCTGATGGCAATCTCAGCTTGGGCGGCGATGCGTTCGGCAAGCCCGCGGGCGTCCGGATCCCAGCCGCCGGTATCGACGACCGCAAACTCGCGACCGTTCCACTGGGCGTCGTACGTGACACGGTCCCTGGTCACGCCGGGGATGTCCTCGACGACCGCTTCGCGGCGGCCAATGATGCGGTTGACCAGCGTCGACTTGCCGACGTTGGGGCGCCCGATCACCGCAAGGATAGGTAGGTTTCGGTCACTCATCGTCGTCTCCATCTTGTGCCGGTCCCGGCAGCGTGAGGTTCGTCAACTCCTTCGCAATCTTGATGTGCGAACGGAGTCGGTCGTGGATTTGGGTGGTCGCCTCAAGGACGTCGGCCGCCGTGCGCGGCGCGTCCAGCGGGGCAAACCAGAACGGTTTGCCATAGACAATATCGATCTGTTGCTTCTTGGCCGGGCGAGATTCATACGGCTCCCCCGCAAGCCTTGTGCCGAAAATTGCAACCGGCACGACCGGAGCGCCCGACACAAGCGCGAGGTAGCCGACGCCCGGCTTGATGTCAGTGAACTCGCCGTCGGTCCGCCTGCCCTCAGGGAAGATCACCAGTGCCTGGTCGGCCGAGAGGGCGTCAACTGCGGTGCGAATCGCTCCTGAGTCGATCACATGGCGCTCGATGCTGATCTGACCGGTGGCGCGCAGGAGCAAACCAGACCTACTTGAGAACATCTCCTTCTTGACCAGCGCATGCAACGGGCGAGGCGCGGTCGAGATGAGCAGCGGACCATCCAGCCAACCGATGTGGTTGGACGCGAAAATGGCCGCACCCGAGGTCGGCACGTGATTCAAACCGTGTTCGCGGATCCGCCACTTGCGGCGAACGTAGCGCCCCCCTGGCGCCCGGAGGATCCTGAGCCTCCGCTCGGGAAGCTCACGTGAGGGCTGGGCGCTCATCGAGCCGCCTCTACAAGCGCAACGATCTCAGCAATGACCTCGTCGAGCGTCAGGTAGGTGCTGTCGAGGACAATCGAGCCTTCAGCTTGGGCCAACGGGGAAGCCGCGCGCGATGAGTCCTTGTGGTCACGCCGCGCGAGGGACGCCTGTGTCGCTGACACCTCGGCGGCCGTGCCTCCAAGCTCAGCCGTACGACGTTCGGCTCGCGCAGCAACGTCAGCGATGAGGAAAACTTTAACCGCAGCATCGGGCGCAACCGTGGTGCCAATGTCGCGCCCTTCGACCACGATGCCCTGAGATGCCGCGATGATCGAGCGCTGCTTGGCAACCATCAACTCGCGAACCTTTGGCACCGCGGCGACCTGGCTCACGGCGGCAGTGACCTCATCACCGCGGATGGGGCCAGCGACATCGGTGCCGTCGACCTTAATGGTAGGCGCGTCGGGGTCGAGGCCGGAAACGATGTCGACACGTTCAGCGATGGCAGTGATGGCGTGAGCATCGTCAAGGTCGACCTTGGCATCAAGCACAGCCCACGTGCAAGCTCGATACATCGCGCCGGTGTCAAGGAAATCGAGGCCGAGAGCGCGCGCGACACCCCTCGCGGTGGACGACTTCCCAGACCCGGAGGGTCCGTCAAGCGCCACGACGAGTGGGGCGGAAACTTCATTCACGCTCTGTCATTCCTCAATATGTTTAGCGGTAAGCCGACCAACCACGGCCGACAAGTGCGCCGACAAGGTGGTCGGCGGCGGTCGGAGATACATACACTTCGACGACGCCAACCTCGCGCCCGAGGTCGTGGTCGATGCGGATGTCTTCGATGTTTACCCCTGATTGTCCCGTATCAGTCATGAGACGTTGCAACTCGCCCGGCCGGTCGGCAACTTGGACGAAAACGATCGCCTGATCCGAGGGGGACGTGCCGTGCTTTCCGGGCACCCGCTGAGTGCCTTTGCGGCCTCTGTCGAGGAATCTCGTGAGTGATTCATCGCCCGATTCGAGGCTGACGAGAAGTCTGTCGATATCGTCGCGCACAGCCCCCAGGAGAGCGCCCACAGCGTCGGCGTTACTCGTCAGGATCTGCTGCCACATCGTTGAGCCGCTGCCGGCTATGCGGGTCACGTCGCGCAGACCTGGCCCCGACAGCGCTAGCTGCTCGGTCGTGGCGGGCTCGAGTCGCGCGGCGGTGAGGACCGACATGAGATGAGGCAGGTGCGAGACGAGAGCAACCGCGCGATCGTGCTCCTCGGTGTCCATCACGATGGTAGTCGCTCCGACACTCGCGGCCACGTGCTCGACCAGGGCCACCGCTGCTGGTGCGCTGCGGGGATGCGGGGTGATCGCCCAGGCACGACCTTCGAACAAAAGGTCCGAAGCACCGAGCGGGCCCGAGCGTTCGGTGCCTGCCATGGGGTGGCCGCCCACATACCGTTCGATGCCTTCGACGTCGCCGAGCGCGCCGACGATGCCGTGCTTGACACTGGCAAGATCGGTCACGAATGCGTCGGGCCACGCGGACAATGCGTCGGCAATCGCGGGAGCGGCCGAGTCTGGCGGCACCGCGATGACGACGAGTTGCGGAGCCCCAGACGTTGCAGCGACGCCTGCACCGAGCCCCTCCGCCATCGCCAAGTGAGTCTCGTCGATGTCAGCGAGGTAGACGTCGTGACCGTCCGACCGCAGCGCCAAGCCGAGCGAGGTGCCCATCAGGCCGCAGCCGACGATCAGCACCGGGCCGGTGAGCGGAGAGGATCCCGCAAGCCCCGTCGTCATAGTCCTACGCTATCGAACAGCTCGCCGAGCTCGGCCGGAGTCAAGTCGCGAAGCCCGCCAGACTTGAGGTTTCCGAGGTGCATGTTGCCGAAAGAGCTGCGCGTCAGTTCGACAACAGGGTGTCCCACCTCGGCCATCATGCGCCGCACGATGCGGTTTCGACCGACGTGGATGTCAAGCTCGACCAAGCTCTTGCCACCGTTGGAATCCTTGATGACAAAGCGGTCGACGGAGACAGGTCCATCCTCCAGGTCGATCCCACGTTTGAGCGACTCCCCCGTGTTGGGCCTCACCGTGCCCTCGACGAGCGCCACGTAGGTCTTGGTGACCTCGAAAGAGGGATGGGCGAGGCGGTGAGCGAACTCGCCGTCGTTGGTCAACAGCAGCAGCCCAGATGTGTCCGTGTCGAGGCGCCCCACATGGAACAACCGCTCCGGCCTAGTGCCCAGCAATGACGTGAGGTCCGGCCTGCCCTGCTCGTCGGCCATCGAGCACACGATGCCCCGTGGCTTGTTGAGCACGACGTACGCCTGCTGGCGCGGCGGGAGGATGCGCTTGCCGTCGACTCGCACCACGGCCGTCTCCGGGTCGAGGCGTGCGCCCAGCTGGGTCACGACCTCGCCGTCGATCTCCACCCTGCCGCTCGTCATCAAGTCTTCGCAACGTCGCCTGCTGGCGACTCCCGCGCTGGACAAAAACTTCTGTATGCGGATCGGTTCGCTCATGAAGTCTCTTCTGGTGGTGAGTCGTGCTTGTCTGGCGCGGCCGATTCGTCGGCGACGACCTCGGGCACGTCGTCCTCTTCCATGTCTTCGAGGTCGGGCAGCATGGGGGCGAGTGCAGGAAGCTGATCGAGCGACGCCAAGCCCATACGCTCCAGGAAATAGCTGGTTGTGCCATAGAGAATCGCACCGGTCTCGGCATCGTTGCCCATCTCCTCGATGAGACCACGTGTGACGAGCGTACGTACGACGCCGTCCACGTTGACGCCACGAATTGCCGAGACGCGAGCACGGCTCACCGGCTGACGGTAGGCGACAACGGCCATTGTCTCGAGGGCTGCCTGGGTGAGGCGGGCTTGTTGGCCCTCCAGCACGAAGCGTTCGACCGCTGGCGCGAGCGCCTCCCTGGTGTAGTAGCGCCAGCCGCCGGCGATCTGACGAAGCTCGAAGCCACGCTCCTGCTCGTCATACTCGGCAGCCAAAGCCGTGAGTGCTTCCTCGACGTCCTGGGGTGGATGGCCCACAGCTTGAGCAAGAGTCAGGTGGTCGAGTGCCTGGTCGGCGACCATGAGCACCGCCTCAAGCGCAGGCCGCAGGGCAAACATCTCCAGCTCAAGCTCGTGTGGACCCTTGGGCAGGTCGGTCATGGTTGCTCCGTCATGTCATGGGCCGGTGTGTCAGTTTCAGGTAGGTCAGCGTCGGGTGCCTCGGGGGTTCCTTCGGCCTCCGGCGGTGCCGCATCACCGTACTCATCGAACACAGCGTCGTCGAACTCCGCACTGACCTCGATCTCCGCGTCGTCGGATCCAGTCCAGCGCAGGTGCAAGTCTCCTAGCGGTGTGGCCTGGTCGAAGGCGAGCACCCCTTCGCGGAAAAGCTCGAGCACGGCAAGGAAGCGGGCGACCTTGGTCAGCGTGTCCGGTGCGTCGGCGACGAGCGAGCGGAACGTCGCCTGCTTGACGCGTCGCAGCCTGTCGACCATGAGGTGCGCTTGCTCACGCACACTGACACCGGGCGCATGCAGGTGCGCCAGCGAAAGGATCGGCACCTCCTTGGGCGCCAGTGCCGCAGACGCAATCGCGGCGAGCTCGTGTGGACCGATGCTGATGAGCACTTCGGGCAACAGCTGCGCAAAACGCGGCTCGAGGTCGACATTGCGCGGATGGCGCTTGCTCTCCTCAGCCAGCCGTTTGGCGATGTGTGCAGCCACCAGCTTGAAGGCGCGGTACTGCATGAGTCGGGCGAAGAGCAGGTCACGCGCCTCGAGCAACTCGAGGTCGTCCTCGTCCTCGATGTCGCCTTGCGGCAGCAGACGAGCTGTCTTGAGATCGAGCAGCGTGGCGGCGACAACCAAGAATTGCGTGGTCTGTTCGAGATCAGGACCAAGCTTCTTGATGTGCGCCAAGAACTCGTCGGTCACCTGCGAAAGCGACACTTCGGTGATGTCGAGCTTGTGCTTGGAGATCAGCTGGAGGAGCAGATCAAAGGGTCCCTCGAACACATCAAGGTGCACCTCAAAGGCGTCCTGATTGACAGGCGGTGCTGCGCTCACTGACCGCTCAGCTGTTTGGCGAGCGCGCTGTCGGCGCCGTCGGCCTCGAGGTCGGCCAGCGCAATCGCAAGGGCGGCGCGGACGAGTCGGCCTCGATCGACCTTCGCACTGATGAGGGTCCGAAGCTTGAGGCGGGCCTGCTCGATCGCCAGGAGTTCATCGGCGGTCAGGTAGACGGTCATCTTCTCGTCGTGCTTGACCCGCCCGCTTGGTTGGCTGCCGTCACCGTCGATCTCATCGGGCCCGACAGTCGCCCGGAATATGTTGTCCGCTTCGGGGACACTTACGCGCCGGGACACCGGTAGAGCACCTCTCGGGCGAGCGCACGGTATGCCACGGCGCCAGGTGACGTCGTCGCGTAGACCGTGATCGGCTCCCCCGCGACGGTGGAGTCAGCAAACTTCACTGTCCGTCGAATCACAGTATGGAAGACGAGGTCTCCCCACCCTTCGACCAACGTGGCGAGGACCTCGCGGCTGTGGAGGGTGCGACCGTCATACATCGTGCCGAGGAGACCAATGATCTCAAGATCGAAGTTGGTGCGCTCGCGGACCTTGTCGATCGTCTCCTTGAGCAGCGCGACTCCGCGCAACGCAAAGTATTCACATTCGAGGGGAATGATGACGCCGTTGGCCGCGGTCAATGCGTTGACGGTCAGGAGACCGAGCGAAGGCTGGCAATCGATCAGGATCACGTCGTATTGGTCGAGTGCGGGGTGCAACACGCGCGCGAGTGCTTGCTCGCGGCCGACCTCGCTCACGAGGCGCATCTCGGCGGCTGAGAGATCGATGTTGGCAGGCAAAAGGTCCAGGCCAGGCACCGCGGTCTCGATCAGCACGTCAGCTAGCTTGAGCTCGCGATCCATCAACAGGTGGTAGATCGTCTGCTCGAGCTCGTGGGCGTTGTAGCCAAGTCCCACGGTCAGCGACCCCTGAGGATCGAAGTCGACGAGCAGGACTCTGCGGCCCGTCTCGACCAGTGCAGCACCAAGACTGATCGTGGTGGTGGTCTTCCCGACCCCGCCCTTTTGGTTGCACATCGCGATCACGGTGGCGCGACCGTTGGGATCAGGGAGCGACGGCTCGGGGAGGTTCAGTAGCGGCCGGCCTGTTGGCCCTAGCTCGTTCCCCATGTGTTGCCCTTCCCGAGTGACAAAGTCTTCAGCGATCTCGCGACACTCTACCGCTCATGCCAGCGCACGAGGATGGGCCGTCGCATAAATTTCTCGTAGCTTGTCGACCGTGACGAGCGTATAGATCTGAGTCGTCGTCACCGACGAATGTCCCAACAATTCTTGGACGACCCGAACGTCGGCGCCTCCGTCAAGCAGGTGGGTAGCGAACGAGTGCCGAAGGGTGTGCGGCGAGACCGATGCTGTGATGCCTGCACGCTCGGCCGCACGCGTCAAGATTGCCCAGGCGCTTTGGCGCGACAACCGCCCACCGCGCGCGTTGAGGAAGATCGCGGGGCCCGACTTGGGACCCGCGAAGAGCGCCGGTCGACCACTTTGGAGATAGGCGACGACGGCATCGCGGGCATAGGACCCAAACGGCACGATGCGTTGCTTGCTGCCCTTGCCGCGCAGGAGGACCGATCCGTCATCGAGGTCGATGTCGTCGATGTCGAGTCCCA
>JAOPXA010000173.1 GCA_025965395.1 Nocardioidaceae bacterium
ACGGCCGAGACTGCGGCCGCGGTCGCCGAAGTGATCCACGACGACACGGGCCTGCCCGACGCTACTTCCCATCTCCTCGCCGTGAGCCTCGTCGGCATGGGCCAGATCGGTGCGCGCTATTGGCTCGACCACGCCTCTGAGCTCTCCATGGACGAAGCCGTGCAACAGGTCAGTAGCCTGGCCTGGCGAGGACTTGGAGCATTCCCCCGCACCGAAGAACCCACAACCCGAGAGGACTGACCGTGGAGGTCAAAATTGGCGTCTCGAACGCCGCCCGCGAATTGTCCGTCGATTCCGAAGATTCCCCCGATGCGGTGCTGGATGCACTGACCAAGGCCGTGACCAACGACGGGCTGTTCATCCTGAGCGACACCAAGGGCCGCACGATCGCTGTGCCCGCCGACAAGATCGCCTACCTGACGTTCGCCGACACCACGGGACGCAAGGTCGGATTCGCCAAGTAGGCGTCAGCACTTTTTTCCTGACCACTGCGTGTCAGGATGCAAGGCCAAGCTTGGCCATGCGTTCGGCGTGAGCCTCGGTGAGGCGAGCAAACATACGGCCGATTCCGGCGAGATCCATGCCGGGTCGGTCCGCTCCCCCGACGAGCACGGCCGTCAAGCCGTCGTGCTCGGCGGCTACGGCCTGCGCTTGACTCAGCGCCTCGCCGACCAGGCGCCTACCCCATAGCGCGAGGCGGCCGCCCACGCGCGGGTTGGCCACGATGGCCGCCCGCACGCGATCGACGACGAACTCCGAATGGCCCGTCCCGTTCATCGTCTGCATGACGAGCGCGCGGGTCTTCTCGTCAAGAAACGCCGCGATCTCGGTGTAGAAATCGGCGGCAAGGCCGTCGCCGACGTAGGCCTTCACGAGCCCCTCGAGCCAGTCGGCTGGAGCCGTACGGGCGTGGAACTTCTCGAACGTTTCATGGAATGGCGCCATCGCCTCGAAGGGGTCGACCCCGAGGTCTTCGAGCCCTTTGCGCAGTGACAAGAAGTGTTCGAACTCCGCCGCCGCCATCGCTGCAATCTCGGCCTTGTCCTGGATGTCAGGGGCGAGCTTGGCGTCCTCGGCGAGCCGTTCGAAGGCGGTCAACTCACCGAAAGCCAGCACACCCAACAGGTCGACGACGCCCTCGCGATAGAGCGGATCGTCGAACGCGGCGGGACTCGTGGTGGGGGGTGAGGACTTCTTTGCGGCCATATTCGCAGCGTAGAGGAATCCCGGGGGCGTGAGCGCGTTAGACTCACACGGTATTCACTTGCGAATCTGAAGAAGAGAAGAAGACTCTGACCACCTTTCGAGAACTTGGCGTCATGCCAGAGATCGCCGATGCCCTGCTCGACGTAGGCATCGAAAATCCGTTCCCCATTCAAGAAATGACCCTGTCGGTCGCCCTGCTCGGCACCGACCTCATCGGCCAGGCCCGCACCGGCACTGGCAAGACGTTGGCATTTGGCATTCCCGTCATCCAGCGCACGGTCGCTCCGCACGACCCCGACTACTCTCAGGTCGCCGAGGGCAAGCCCCAGGCGCTCATCGTCGCACCGACCCGCGAGCTCGCGATCCAGGTCGCCGGCGACATCGCCGTCGCCTCCAAGCGTCGCGGCACCCGCAACCTCACCATCTACGGCGGAGTTCCGTACGAGGGACAGCTCGAGGCGCTCGAGCGTGGCGTCGACATCGTCGTCGGCACCCCCGGACGCTTGCTCGACCTTGCCAACCGCGGCAAGCTCGATCTCTCCCACGTGAAGTCGCTCGTCCTCGACGAGGCCGACGAGATGCTCGACCAGGGCTTCTTGCCCGATGTCGAGTCGCTGCTCGCCAGAACCCCCGAGACGCGTCAGACGATGCTGTTCTCGGCGACCATGCCTTCGGCGATCGTCGGGCTGGCGCGCAAGCACATGCGCTCGCCGATGAACATCCGCGCTGAGTCCGCCGATAGCAACCAGATGGTACCCGCGACCGCGCAGTTCGTGTGGCAGGCCCATGACATGGACAAGCCGGAGGTCGTCGCCCGCATCCTGCAGGCCGAGAACCGCGGCCGCGTCATCATCTTCACCCGCACCAAGCGCACCGCGCAGCGGGTCGCCGATGACCTCAAGGACCGCGGCTTCCCGTCGTCGCCCTTGCATGGAGACATGGCGCAGAACGCCCGCGAAAAAGCCCTCAACGGCTTCCGCGAGGGCAAGATCGACATCCTCGTCGCGACCGACGTCGCCGCGCGTGGCATCGACGTCGAGGGCGTCACGCACGTCATCAACTACAACTGCCCCGAGGACGAGAAGACATACGTCCACCGCATCGGGCGCACGGGCCGCGCGGGCAGGTCCGGCATCGCCGTGACGTTCGTCGACTGGGCGGACATCGTCCGTTGGAAGACGATCAACAAAGCCCTGGAGCTTCCTTTTGAGGATCCCCAGGAGACCTACTCGACGTCGGAGCACCTGTTCCACGACATGGGTATCCCGCGCGATGCCAAGGGCCGCCTCATCCCGGAGAAGCCTCGAGAGCCCCGCGAAGCCGCTCCCCGCAGTGGTGGCGACCGCGGATCCAAGCAGGGCGGCGGACGCAGCTCTGCTCCCCGCGAGGGCACCAAGCAGGCCGAGGGCAGCGCCGCGCAGCCGTCACGCAACCGGAGTCGCAACCGCAACCGCAGCCGTACCCGCGGAGGCACCCCCGTCGCCAGCGACGAATAACCCCGCACCCCTCCGCTGGCGAGGACCAATATGGTCGCATTTTCAAGGAAAATGCAACCATATTGGTTCCGCCACGGGAGGCGCGGCAGCTGGCTAGGCGAGGACGACGACCTTGGTGCCGACGGGCGCGAAGTTCCAGAGCTTGATCGCGTTGGGTCGCTCTTGGCGGATGCATCCTGACGACAACGGCGTGCCGAGCTGGGCGGTCGTCTGCTCCAGGTTGCCCGAGCGGTCGAGGGGTATGTCGTGGAAGCCGATCGCCGCATTGGGCCCGTGCGCAAAGCGTACGAAGTAGCGCATCGTGCTCGTGTAATTGAACGACGTCGCCCGCTCCGACCGCGAGTAGACCCTGAACGTGCCCGGGTTCAGGTTGTCATGGATGCTCCCCGAGACGAGGTATGTCGTCTCGGCGACTCCGTTGGCATCGACGAGCCAGACCCGCTGATCCGACTGCGAAAAGACGACGCGCTTGCCCGTGCCTGAGTCTGCGGGGAGCTCAGTCGACACTGGCTTCGGCGTGACCGTCGCGGGCGCAGGCGTCACCTCGGTCAGACGCGCTTGAGTGAGCGTGGCAAACGCCGCATCGGAGGACGCTTCCGCCGAGCTGGCCGAGTTGCCCGTGAAGTCCGGCAAGAGGCCGAGACCCGCGCCCGCAACGAGCACCGTGACGATCATGGATCCGACAAAGAGTCCTAGTCGCCCGTTGCGTCGTGCTTTGCGGTGGCGCGACCGCTCGACAGCGCGAGCCTCTCGAGGGGACTCGGCGCGTCGACGAGGCTCATACGGCGGCGAGGTCGGCACCTGGCCAGCATACGACGCGCGTGCTCAGGCCTCGGTGACCCGACTCAGCAAGTGCCCGGCGACGTCGCGGTAGGCCGCGGCGCCCTTGTGGGACTTCGCGGTGCCCAAGATCGTACGACCGATGGCCGGGGCCTCGGCAAACTTGATCGACTTGGGAATAGCGGGTTCGATGATCGGCAGCTCATAGGTCTCTTGGATCGCCGCGATCACGGCGCGCGCGTGGTTGGTGCGGCCGTCGTACATGGTCGGCAGCACGCCCACGATGTCGAGCTGGGGATTGATGAACTGCTTGACGTCGTGCACGGTGTCGAGAAGCTGCCCCACCCCGCGATGCGACAACGTCTCGCACTGCAGCGGGATGAGCAGCTGGGTTGCCGCAGACAGCGCTCCGACGGTGAGCACGCCCAGCGTCGGCGGGCAGTCGATCAGGATCCAGTCGTAGTCGTCAGCCACCTTGTCGAGGGCGACCCGCAGGCGTTGTTCGCGACCGGTGCGCGTCGCCAAAACCTCTTCAGTGTGGGTCAGACCAATGTTGGCGGGGAGCAGGTGCATGCCGTCGTCAACCACGACGATCGCGTCGTCGGTCTGCGCCTTGCCCAGCAGGACGTCGGCCACGGTGACCTCAAGGTCCTCAGGGTCGATGCCGAGGGAAAATGTGAGCCCGGCTTGGGGATCCAGATCGACCAACAGGACGCGAGCGCCGCGCTCGAGCAGCGCTGCGCCGAGCGATGCGACGGTGGTCGTCTTTCCGACCCCGCCCTTTTGGTTCGCGACAGCGAGGGTGGTGGGAGTGGGCACGTGGCCATTGTGCCAGTTGTCGGGAGAGGTCCAAGACACGCGCGCATCGCCTTGTGCGTGGGTGCATTCCTGGCATCCTGGGCGTATGACCCAACGAGCACTCGTCACCGGCGCAACGGCCGGTATCGGCCACGCATTTGCGCGCGCCCTCGCGAGTCGGGGATACGACCTCGTCCTCGTGTCACGCGACCTAGCGCGCCTGCAGGCCGTGGCCGATCAGATCAGCACCAAACACGGCGTCGAGGTCACGGTCGTCTCGGCGGACCTCTCCTCCCACGTCGGCCTGGCCAAAGCGGTAGCAGCGGTCGACGGCATCGATCTGCTGATCAACAATGCCGGATCCTCGATCGCGGGATGGTTCGGCAAGACCGACATCGCGGCCGAGGAGAGCCAGCTCGACCTGATGGTCCGCGCGCCGATGGTGCTCACCGACGCGGCACTCAAGCAGATGGTGTCTCGCGGCTCGGGCAAGATCATCAACGTCGCCAGCATGGCCGCCTTCACCCCGCGCGGCATCTACGCAGCCCACAAGGCCTGGCTGGTCAACCTCGGCCTCTGGCTCAACCTGCAGTATGCGGACTCGGGCGTCACCGTGACGACGCTGTGCCCAGGCTTCGTCCATATCGAGTTCCATCAGCGCATGAACGCCAAGACCGACGACATACCTCGGTGGATGTGGCTGGATGCCGACAAGGTCGTGGCGGCCGCGTTGCGAGACCTCGAACGCGGCAAAGCACTATCGATCCCGACGGCACGCTACAAGGCACTCGCGGTCCTCGCCCGAACGCTGCCGATCGGGCTCGTGTCTCGTGTTGCCAAGAAGGGCCGCTAGGTCTCGATCACGGGCCGACGTATGCCGCTAAGTGCTCTCCGGTCAGCGTGGAGCGAGTAGCGACCAGGTCCGCTGGCGTGCCCTCGAAGACGATCTGGCCACCGTCGTGGCCCGCACCAGGGCCGAGGTCGATGATCCAGTCGGCGTGCGCCATGACCGCCTGGTGGTGCTCGACGACGATGACCGACTTGCCTGAGTCGACGAGCCGGTCGAGCAGCCCGAGCAATTGCTCGACGTCGGCGAGGTGGAGGCCCGCGGTGGGCTCGTCTAGCACATAGACCCCGCCCTTCTCGCCCAGGTGCGTGGCCAGCTTGATGCGCTGCCGCTCGCCACCGGACAGCGTCGTGAGCGGCTGCCCGAGCGAGAGATAGCCAAGGCCGACGTCCGCGAGACGCTCGAGGATCTTGTGGGCCGCTGGGAGCTTGGCCGCGCCATCGCCGAAGAACTGCTCGGCCTCGGCCACCGGCATCGCGAGCACCTCGCTGATGTCCTGGCCGCCGACCCGGTATTCCAGCACCGATGCGTCGAACCGCTTGCCGTCACACACCTCGCACGGGGCGGCCACTCCAGCCATCATCGCCAGATCGGTGTAGATGACACCTGCGCCGTTGCAGTGGGGGCAGGCGCCCTCAGAGTTGGCGCTGAAGAGCGCCGGCTTCACGCCGTTCTCCTTAGCGAAAGCCTTGCGGATCGGGTCAAGGAGGCCGGTGTAGGTCGCCGGGTTGCTCCGGCGGGAACCCCGGATGGCACCTTGGTCGACCGTGACGACTCCGTCCCTCCCGGACACCGAGCTGCGCACGAGCGAGCTCTTGCCCGATCCGGCGACGCCCGTCAGCACGACCAAGACCCCGAGCGGGATATCGACGTCGACGTCTCGCAGGTTGTTCGTGGTGGCGCCCCTGATCTCAAGTGCACCGGTGGGCCGGCGCACATCATCCTTGAGACGCGCCCGGTCGTCGAAGTGTCGACCCGTGATCGTGTCGCTCGTACGCAGCCCTTCGACGGTGCCCTCGAACATCACCTGCCCGCCGGCGGTTCCGGCCTTGGGCCCGAGGTCGACCACGTGGTCGGCAATCGTGATCGTCTCCGGCTTGTGCTCCACGACCAGCACGGTGTTGCCTTTGTCGCGCAGCTGACGCA
>JAOPXA010000175.1 GCA_025965395.1 Nocardioidaceae bacterium
CTCGGTGACGACGCCGAGCGGCGTGCCGTCGCGGACGACGAGGACGGCGCCGTGTGCGCGTTTGGGCATCAGGCTGAGCGCTTCGCCCACCGTCGTGTCGGGTGTGACGTGGACGGGCGTGTCGAACACGGGGTGCGCGGTCTTGATGCTGCGCACGGCTCGCGCGACGATGTCGAGCGGGATGTCTTGGGGGATGATCGCGACGCCGCCGCGGCGCGCTACCGTCTCGGCCATGCGCCGACCGGAGATGGCGGTCATGTTGGACACCACGAGCGGCAAAGTCGTGCCCACGAGATCGGGCGTCGTGAGGTCGACGTCGAAGCGCGACGCCACGGACGAGTGCCCGGGGACCATGAACACGTCGTTGTAGGTCAGGTCATGGCTCGGCTCCAGGCCGTTCAGGAAACGCACGGGCCCATTCTATCGGTCCACGTGCAGGGATCGAGCCAACGAGACGGACTCCTCGATGAGCTCCACGAGGACCCTTTCGTCGACGTCGGCGAGTCGTTTGATGTAGATGCAACTGGTGCCGACACGGTGCTTGCCCAGCCGAGCCAACACGTCAGCACGCTCGGCGTTGGCGCCCGCGGCATACAGGCTGATGGCACTGGCGCGAGGGGAGAACCCGACTTCGAAAGTGTCGCCTTCGCGCCCCGACTCATACCGGTAGTGGAATGCGCCGAAGCCGACCATCGTGGGCCCCCACATGACCGGCTCGTGGCCGCTGGCCAGGCGCATCAGCTCGACGAGTCGGAGGGAGTCTGCGCGCTTGCGTTCGTCGCCGAGCGACGACAGGAACTCCGAGACGTCCTCTGGCGTGGGGACGGTTTTGTTGGCCATGGAACCATGGTTGCGTCCCACCGCGCGGAAGGGAAGGTATGACAGTCGAGTTCAAGGGTTCAGCGAGCCCCGAGTCGCAGCGCATTGCCAAGATCCTGCGCCGAAGCGTCTATCCCTTCATCGCCGGTGTCGCGACCAAGCCTGACCTCGAGCGCTACAGCAAGCGCTATCGCGCCGTCATGGAGCCGTTGACGGCGGCGGCCCGTCCTCCGCGCGGCACCAAGACGCGTCAGCTCGACCTCGGCGGCTTCCGCGGGGAGCTCACGCACCTCTTGCCGCGCTTCGGGCCACGGGCGGCTCCCGGGCGCATCGTGCTCTACTTCCACGGCGGGGCGTTCATCTCCGGCGGCATCCGTTCGCACCGCAGGATCAGCGCGCAGATCTCGCGGGCGACGGGTGGCATACCGGTGCTGAGCATCGCCTATCGGTTGATGCCGCAGCACTCGATCGGCCAGTCGATCGCTGACGGGCTGACGGCCTACGACGTGTTGCTTCACAGTGGGTATGCGGCGCAGGACGTCGTGTTTGCCGGAGATTCGGCCGGCGGCAACTTGGTGTTCTCGGTCGCCGTTGCGGCTCGCGAGCGGGGGTTGCCGATGCCCGCGGCTCTCGTCGCGATGTCACCTTGGGCCGATCTCGACGCCGACGTCCACCTTGCGTCGCCCAACCGTGACCTCGATGCCTACCTCGCGGCCGAGTCGATCTCGACGGTGCTCGCCTTCCACGAGAAGAAGTTCGGGCCGCTACCTGAGGAGGCGTCGCCGGTCGTCGCCGACTTGCTCGGTATGCCGCCGACTCTCATCCAAGTTGGGTCGACCGAGATCCTGCGCGACGATGCCCAACGGCTGCACGATCGACTCGAAGCCGCGGGCTGCACCGTCACCTTGCAGATCTGGGACAAACAGTTTCATGTGTTCCAGGCTTGGTACGACGTCATACCCGAGGCGCGTGAGGCGGTGGCTGAGATAGCGACATTCATCACCGCCAACCTCGAGGTGCAGGACTGATCAGCGCAGGTCGAAGAGCATCGTGTCGGGAGGCTCGGGCGCCTCGGGGAGATTCTCCTTGAGCACGCGCGACCTCATACAACGGGTACTGCGGCGCAGGCGCAAGGGTTGGTGCGTGGCGCCGTAGCTCTCGAAAAGCTCGTGCACGCGGGCGAGCGCCCCTTCGACGTCGGATGCGCGCATCGACTCGCGGGCAAACAACATGAGTCCGTCGAGATCGAGCTTTTCCCAGTCGGCTGACTCGAATGTCTCGGGCTCAGCAAAGAGGCCGGAGGCGGTGAGCGTGTCGGCCTCAGCGATGTTGGTGGCGCGCTCGCCGACGATCTCGCGCATCTTGCGCAGCCAGGGGATCGTCTCGTCGAAGCCTTTAGAGATGGATGAGATCAGGCCATCGGGTGTGAGGACGCGAGCGATCTCGGCCAGCGCGGTCTGGCTTTGGGTCTGGTTGGCGATCACCACGGTGAAGGCTTCGGAGACGAACGGGAACGAGCCCGCGGCCACCTCGACGTACTCGATCTGGGGATGGTGCCGGCCCGCCGGATGCTGCGTCGCGACGACCACGTCATGGCCCTGGTCGGCGAGGTCGTGCGCGAGGGCCCCTTCGCCCAGGTGCAGCACGGCCGCAAGCTGGTCGCCAGCCAGCCATTTGGCAACGCGGTCTGCGGTGGGTGCGTTCATCCCTTGCAGGTTACCGGTCGTGCCGTGGGCGGTGCCGATACGCTGCGGGCGTGTCCACTGATCCCTTTGCGGCCTCTGCTCAGCTGGAGGGGGTCCCCTCTGCGTTCGTGTCCACCCGCGATGCGATCGATGCGCTGTTGCGCGACCGAGGGCTGCGTCGGAGCAGCCCAGAGGTCACGGGTGAGTCGTTGCTACGAGGTGCTGCCGCGACCGCCACGCTCGAGGGCAGCGCGATCGATGTCGAGGGGCTGCGTGCGGGCGAAGGCGATGCCACGGCCCGGGCGGCGGTGCGGTTGTCGACCGAGCTTTTGGCGTTGGTGCCCGTATGGGAGAAGGCCCCGCTTCAGGCTCTGGCGCGGATCCACGCCTTTGCAGCCGGGGGGTCGGTCGGCGAGGAAGAGCTCGGGCGGCCGACGAAACCTGTCGGTGCCGCGCGGCTCAACCAGCTCAGTCGGCTGCTCCAGGTGCCGACGACCGCGCCGGGGCTGATCGTCGCCTCCCTGGTGCACGCGGAGGTGCTGGTGGCGTCGGCGTTCTCGTCGCACAACGGGGTCGTCGCGCGGGCGGCCGAGCGCCTGGTGATGGTCGTCAAAGGCGTCGACCCGGCGTCGGTGACGGTGCCGGAGGCGGGCCATGCGGCGGACCCGTTTGCCTACCGGGACGCGCTGTTCGCCTATGCGCGGGACACGCCCGAGGGGGTGCACCAGTGGCTTTTGTACGCCGCGAGTGCTTTTGCCCGTGGCGCCGAGGCGACCCCCCCCTTCTAACCTCATCCGTACGCAAATCCCGGCTCATCCGTACGAAAAGATGCACCGATCCGCACGAAAAAGCGGCGCCACCTTCACAGGTGACGCCGCCGTGGCGCTTCAATTGGTTACCAAGCGTGCCTTCGTCGTTGCCGTCTCAGATCCTCGGGGGGATACCGTGAGCGACTGCCCTTTGGGACGGGAGATCGCCGCGTGGGTTCCGGTAGCTGCGCCGCTTTTCAGTTGATATCTCTGTTGTACGCCGGTCCTGAGCTGTACGAAACCCCTACCGGTACGTAATCTCTTGCGCCGCTTTTCACAAACGAGTTTCGTACGGATCAGCGCTGCTTTGCGTACGGATCAGCGCCGACTTGCGTACGGATGAGCGGAGATTTGCGTACGGATGAGCGGGGTTTTGCGTACGGATCGCGGTTAGGGGCGGCGGTTGCGGCGGCGGGTCGAGAGCACGACGGCCCCGACCATCCCCAGGGCGCCCATGACGACGCTCGCCGCGACCGCCTTCTGTTTGGGCGTCTCCAAGGCAAGCTTGCTGCGCAGCGCGATCGGCCGATCGAACTCGAGGATCGGCCACGACTCCTCCACCGCGATCTTGCGCAGCGCCTTGTCCGGATTGACCGCATAGGGCCTTCCGACCGCGGCCAGCATCGGCGCATCGGTCTCCGAGTCGGAGTAGGCGAACGAGTTCTCGAGGTCGTAGCCGTTCTGCTCGGCCAGCTCGGTGATCGCCAGAGCTTTGTTCTCGCCGTATGCGTAGAACTCGATCTCGCCGGTGTAGCGCCCATCTTCCTCGACGAGCCGCGTGGCAATCACGTGGTCGGCGCCAAGCATCGCGCCAATCGGCTCGACGACCTCCGAGCCAGACGCCGACACGATGATCACGTCACGCCCCGCTGCGTGGTGGTCGGCGATGAGCTGGACAGCCTCTTCGTACACGAGCGGGTCGATGATCGTGTGCAGCGTCTCGGCCACGCTCTGGCGCACGACGTTGACATCCCAGCCAGCGACGAGATCGGTGAGGTAGGCCCGCATCTTGTCCATCTGGTCCGGGTCAGCCCCGCTCGCCGCGAAAACGAACTGCGCGTACGCACTGCGGATCACCGATCGCCGGTTGATGAGTCCGCCGGCAAAGAACGGCTTGCTGAAAGCAAGGGTGCTCGACTTGGCGATGATCGTCTTGTCGAGATCGAAGAAGGCCGCCGAACGTGAGTGCGTAGCTGACACGCCTCCAGCATAGGCCGACAGCTATCCACAGAGTGCCGCCTCGTGACAACTTGTCCACAACCCGTCAAGGAACGGTCGCGTCCCGCGTCTTTCTGGGGTTCTCTTTCTCGTATGACCGACGCCCCCGCTGCCCTGCTCATCACCCGCGACGAACACTTGCTCGACGATGCGCTGCGCGTGCTCGCTGCTGCTGACGTCATCCCGTATGTGTGCGCAGACGTCACCGAGGCGCGCGGTCGTTGGACCCATGCGTCCTCCGTCCTCGTGTGCGAAGACCTCGCCGAAGCGATGGCGCGCACCGATCCGCCGCGTCGCGACGACGTGTTCCTCGTGCATCGCGGCGGCGATCCTGGCTTGTGGCGCCAAGCCGTGCGGCTGGGGGCCAGTCACGTGTTCTCGCTCGAGGCGGACGAGGAACAACTCGTCGAGGCAATCGCGCGTGCACGCGAGGGCCGTGGCGAGGCGTGCCTCATTGGCGTCATGGGCGGTTGCGGCGGTGCGGGCGCATCAACCTTGGCCGCGGCCCTGGCCATGTCGGGGGCCCGCCGAGGCCTGACGGCGCTCCTGATCGACGGCGACCCGCTCGGCGGCGGTATTGACTTGATCGTTGGCATCGAGCACGCAGCGGGTGCCCGCTGGCCGGAATTCACCCGGACCCACGGGCGGATCAACGGCGCGGCGCTGCGTGAGGTCCTCCCGGTGATCGACGGGCTGGCGACCCTGTCGTGGGACCGTGGCGAGCCGTGCGAGATCTCGGCCGAGACGATGGGTTCGATCGTCGGCGCCGGAGTGAGCTCCCATGACCTTGTGGTCGTCGACCTGCCGCGCGTCTTCGGTCCGGTGGCTGACCAGGTCTTGCGGAGCGCTACGACGACCCTGATGGTCGTGCCTGAAGACATCCGCTCGATCGGCGCCGCCCAACGGAGCCGCGACCACCTACTCGGGCGCACACGCGACGTCGCCCTCGTTGCCCGGCGTCGCTCCGGGGGTATGGATGCCGCCCTCGTGAGCGATGCCCTCGCTCTCCCGGTCATCGCCCGCCTTCGCGATGACAAGCGCGTAGCGGGCTCAGTCGATGCAGGCCAAGGCCCCTTGGTGGGTCGCTCGCTGCGACGCGGCTGCGGAGGCATCCTCGACGCGCTGGGCTTGGTCGCGGCATGAAGCCGACAGCGGTGAGTCGTGAGGTGGTCGAAACCGTGCGTCGACGGCTGGCCGAGGAGGCCTCCTTGCCTACGGCCCAGAGCGTCGCCTCAGCGTTGCGTGACCACGGCAGCGTCGTGGGGAGTGGCACCGTTCTGGCTCTCGTAGATGAGTTGCGACGCGACACCTTGGGCGCCGGGCCACTCGATCCGCTCCTGGCGATGCCGGGCGTCACCGATGTCTTGGTCAATGGCCCCGACCAGGTTTTCGTTGATTGTGGGAGCGGTCTCGAGCGGGTCAATGTCGCCTTTGCGGATGAGGAAGCAGTGCGGCGGCTCGCCCAGCGTTTAGCTGCTCAGGGTGGTCGCCGACTCGATGATGCGAGCCCATTCGTTGACGTACGGTTGGCTGACGGCACCCGGTTTCACGCCGTATTGGCGCCCTTGGCCCGCCCGGGAACCTTGCTCTCGTTGCGCATACCTGCCCAGGTGAGCTTCACGTTTCGCCAACTGGTGGAGAGTGGCTCGATGTCGCCCACAGCGGCGCGCCTGCTCCGAGCCATCGTCGAGGCCCGTGTCGCGTTCTTGATCTCCGGCGGCACGGGCACCGGCAAGACGACGCTCTTGTCTGCGCTGCTGAGCCTGGTGCCGCCGCACGAGCGGTTGGTAGTGGTCGAAGATGCCAGCGAGCTTCGCCCGAGCCATCCGCATGTGGTGGGGCTCGAAGGGCGCACGACCAACATCGAGGGCGCGGGTGCCATTGCCATGCGCGACCTCGTCCGGCAGGCCCTTAGGATGCGGCCCGACAGGCTCATCGTCGGCGAGGTGCGGGGCGCCGAAGTTGTCGACCTGTTGGCGGCTCTCAACACGGGGCACGAGGGCGGGTGCGGCACGCTCCACGCCAACTCCGCCTTCGATGTTCCCTCGCGCATCGAGGCCCTGGGGGTCGCCGCCGGGCTCCCGCGCGAAGCGGTGCACAGCCAGCTTGCATCGGCGCTCGACATCGTCATTCACGTGGGTCGGTTGCCTGGCGGTCGTCGACTTCTCCGTGAGATCGCGGTCATGACCCGCGACACGGCCGGCCTGGTCGCGACGGAGACGGCCGTCTCATTCGATGGAGGCGGCGTCCCTGCCTGGGGCCCCGGACGCGACCGGCTCGGCGTGTTGCTCGGCCTGTTGCTGGGGGAGATCGAGGGACTGTGATCGCGGCGGCGTTGTCAGGCGCACTCGTTGCCGGGGCGGTTCTCCTGTGGCGCCCTTCCGCCCGATCGATCGCGGCAGATCGCATCGGCTGGCCCGGCCGCACCAGCCGGCAGGACCCGCGGCGATTGGCCCTGCCACTCACGCTCGTTGCTGCGGCTCTGGCGATGACCCGGCTGGGTTCGCTCCGCCACGTCGTCCTCGCCGCTACGGCCGTCGGCATCGCCCTATGCGCCCGGCACCTTCGAGGCTTGCGCCGCGCGGCACGGGCACGCGATCTTTTGCGCGCCGAGACCAGCGAGGCGCTTGACGCGCTGATCGCCGAGCTCTCGGCGGGCACCCCGGCGTCGATCGTCCTGAGCAACTTGACCGACGACTGGCCGGTGCTCGCGCCGGCCGCGTCAGCCGCTCGCTTGGGCGGCGACGTGCCGAGCGCGATGAGGTATGCCGCGCGTCGACCTGGCGCAGAGTCGCTCAGTGCACTGGCCGCCGCGTGGGAAGTTTCCGAGCGGTCGGGAGCCTCCCAGACCTTGGTCCTGGAGCGGCTTGGTGATGCACTCCTCGACCAACGAGAGGTACGCCGCGAGGTCCTCGCCCTACTCGGCCCCACCCGGGCCACGGCACGCCTCCTCGCCGTCCTGCCGCTCCTGGGCATCGCGCTCGGCTCGGGCATGGGCAGCTCGCCCCTCCACATACTGTCCTCGACGTTTGCCGGTGCCGTTTGCCTTGCAGTCGGAAGCGCGTTCGCGTGCATGGGCCTCGTATGGGTGGAACGCATCGCCCATCGCGCAGAAGCGAGATGACCAATGTGGACCGCATTGTGCCTAGCGATCGCTACCTACCTCGTGGTCAGTCCGCCCGCGTCGGCGCGCCTCGCGGCGCGTGGTCTCGCCGCAGGCGCGGGCAAGGGAGTTTCTCTCCGGCAAAGGGACTGGTCGTCACCAGCCATGGGCGGAGTGCTCATGTTCGTGGCCACGGTCACGCTCCTCGGGTGGTGGCCCGGTGCGCCGGTTGGCCTGGTCCTGTCTGTGATCGCGGCACGGGTGGTGGGCCAGCTCGAGACCGCCGCCGAGCGTGAGCGCAAACGACGGATGCTGGCAGACCTTCCCCTCGCCATCGACCTGATGGTCGCTGCGCTTGGCGCGGGCAGACCGCAGGCGCTGGTGCTCGACCTTGTGGGGGCCGCTCAGGGCGGTCCGCTCGGCGATGAGTTGTGCAGAATCGGTCGCCGATTGCAGACCAGCAGCGACCCGATCTCGGTCTGGGCGGACCTGCGCGACGATCCTGTGATGGCTCCGGTGGCTCGTGCGTTTGCTCGCTCGTCTCGCTCGGGCGCCTCGGTCTCACGGGTGCTGGCAAGGACGGCCCAAGAGCTGCGCCGCGAGCAGCGAGCCCGCACCCAAGAAATCGCCCGCAGCGTCGCGGTCAAGACCGCCGCGCCCCTAGGGCTGTGCTTTCTTCCGGCGTTCGTCGTGGTCGGCATCGTCCCGATGATCATCGGCGCATTCGGCCAGCTGCAGCTGTGAGTATCCCCACGTGGAGCCCGCCGCGCGGTTGTCCCCAGGCGCCTGAGGCCGATCGCAAAACTCACCCCGCGGAGCCCACATACCTAGCAACAGCATTTCCCCCACCCGAAGGAGTTCGTATGAAAAAACTGTTCGCCCGCCGCAACGATCGAGGCATGTCGACCGCGGAGTATGCGGTCGGCACGGTCGGCGCCTGCACGATCGGCGGCGTGTTGGTCAAGGTCGGTCAGTCGGAATGGTTCGGTGACCTCATCCGCGACATCGTGATGAACGTTCCCGATCTCGTCAGCCGTCTGTTCTAACCCAACCACCCACCCGCTGAGACGTGCGTTCGGCGACGACTCGCCGGTCGTTTCGTCGCCGAACGCAC
>JAOPXA010000178.1 GCA_025965395.1 Nocardioidaceae bacterium
GGCACGAGCGCGGAGAGGATCGTGACCCAGAATGCGGCAGTGAGCCCGAAAAAGAAGGATGCGCTGTCGAGCTGTTCGCGCACGGAAGCGAAGAGAGCGCAGAAAACCACGAGCACCGCGCCAGCGAACACCAGCTGCGTACGAAAGACCAGTCGAGGCTCGGCGAACTGCTGAGACGTGTGCGCCTGAGCTCGAATGGCAGTCGATGTCATAGCGTGAAGACTATCAAGATGAACCCCTTCTCCATGGGGATTTCGCCAGGAGCGCGGAGTTCGCTAAGATTGCCAGGTTGCCTCGGCGAGGGCCCTTCTCAGGGCCGTGATCGACGCGGTGCTCCCACGGAGTGCTGTGCCGCGCCCTCACCTTGGCCGCATACGACTTACCTCGAGCCAGCAATCAGGAGATTTACCCCGTGTCCGAAATCAAGATCCAGGCCGAAGAACGCAACGAGTTCGGCAAGGGTGCAGCCCGCCGCATCCGCCGCGACAACAAGGTGCCCGCCGTCCTCTACGGCCATGGCTCCGACCCGCTGCATGTCACCCTTCCGGGTCACTCGCTCATGCTGGCACTCAAGAACTCCAACGCGCTGCTGACCATCGCCGTCGGCGATACCAGCCACCTCGCGATCCCCAAGCAGGTCCAGCGTGACCCGCTGCGTGGATTCATCGAGCACGCAGACCTCTTGATCGTCAAGCGTGGCGAGAAGGTCGTCGTCGACGTCCCCGTCCACATCGTCGGTGATGCCGTTCCTGGCTCGCTCGTCGTGGTCGACGTCAACACGATCTCGCTCGAAGCCGAAGCGACTCACATCCCTGAGTCGGTCGAGGTCTCGATCGAAGGGCTCGAGATCGGTGTCATGCTGCACGCCAGCGACCTCGTCCTTCCCGCGGGTTCGACGCTCGCCGTCGACCCGGGCATCCTCATCGTCAACGTCACCGGCGCGCAGAGCGCTGAGTCCCTCGAGGCAGAACTCGCCGAGGCTGAGGCCGAGGCTGGCATCGAGCACGACGCCCCCGCAGGCGAAGCGTCCACGGACGGCGATGCTTCGGAGAGCTCCGACTCCTAGTGACAGACCAGTGGTTGATCGTCGGGCTCGGCAATCCGGGCCCGACGTATTCCACGACACGGCACAACGTCGGCTACATGGTCGCCGAAGTCCTTGCCGGACGTATGGGTGGCTCGTGGAAGGCGCACAAGTCGGGTCGCGCTGACCTCGTTGAAGGTCAGTTGGCAGGCATCAAGGCAGTGGTCGCCCGCCCACGTTCCTACATGAACGAGAGTGGCGGGCCGGTCGCAGGCCTCGCTCAGTACTACAAGGTCGAGCCCGATCACCTCATCGTGGTGCACGACGAGCTCGATATCGATTTTGGCGCATTGCGCACCAAGTTCGGTGGCGGTGACAACGGCCACAACGGGCTGAAGTCCATCCGTCAGTCTCTTGGCACGGGTGACTACTACCGGGTCCGCGTCGGACTCGGCCGGCCTCCTGGTCGCCAAAACACCGCCGACTTCGTGCTCAAGTCATACACGCCGATCGAGCGCCGCGACCTCCCCACGTATGTTGAGGAAGCCGCTGACGCGGTCGAAAGCCTCATGCAGCACGGACTTGAAGCGACCCAGAGCGCATACAACCGGTGAACGCTCAAGCGACGGCAGGGGGCACGTGGTGAGCATGGATGCGTTGATGCGCGTCCTCGGCAGTGAACCCACCTTGGCGGGGGCGCTTGCCGAAGGTGGCCGTGCGCTCGATCTCCAGGCCCCACCAGCGGTCCGCCCTTTCCTGGCCGGATTGCTCGCTCAGCGTTCGACGGTGTTGGTCGTCGTCGCGACCGCCCGCGAGGCCGAGGACCTCACTGCCGAGATCGGTACGTTGATCGGTCCCGACAATGTTGCCTCCTACCCGGCGTGGGAGACCTTGCCGCATGAGCGGCTCTCGCCCCGCTCCGACACGGTCGGCCGCCGCCTAGCCGTGCTTCGCCGGCTTGCTCACCCGGGCACGGGAGACGCCGGGCCCCTTCGGGTCGTCGTCGCTCCGGTGCGCTCGGTGCTCCAGCCCCAGGTCAAGGGCCTTGCTGACTTGGCGCCCGTAGAGCTGTCTGCCGGCCAGGAGATCGCACTCGACGAGGTCATCCGCGGCTTGTCCGAGGCCGCCTACTGTCGCGTCGACCTGGTCGAACGCCGTGGCGAGTTCGCCGTCCGCGGTGGCATCGTCGACATCTTCCCGCCGACTCTCGACCATCCGCTGCGCGTCGAGTTCTGGGGCGACACGGTCGAGGAGATCCGCGAGTTCGCCGTGGCTGACCAACGCTCGATGGACAAGGTTGAGCGTCTCTGGGCTCCGCCGTGTCGCGAGCTGCTCCTCACCGAGGAGGTCCGCGCCCGCGCTTCCCAGCTTGCCGTCGAGCAGCCCCAGCTCGCCGAGATGCTGACCAAGATGTCCGAGGGACTCGCGGTCGAAGGCATGGAGTCGCTGGCGCCTGCCCTCGTCGACGAGATGGAGCTCCTCGTCGACCTGCTCCCGGCCGACGCGTCGATCCTCGTGTGCGATCCCGAACGCGTCCGCACGCGCGCCCACGACCTGGTCGCCACGAGCGAAGAGTTTCTCCAGGCGTCCTGGGCCGCGGCGGGCAGCGGAGGCAGCGCACCGATCGACCTGGGGGCCGCGGCCTTCCACTCCATCGCCGACGTCCGGGCGCATACCCTGGCGAGCGGTCGTGCCTGGTGGAGCCAGTCTCCGTTCGGGCTCGACACCGATGACGACACCCGCACGATCGCACTTGAGGCCGCGCCGGCCTATCGCGGCGACACCGCCGCCGCTCTCGCCGATCTCGGCTCGTGGCTTCACGAGGGCAGACGCGTCGTCATCACCACGCCCGCACCAGGCATCGCGCAACGCACCGTCGAATGGTTGTCGGAGAACGATCTCCCCGGCGCCGTGGTCGAGGCGCTGCCCGACGTCATACCCGCCGGAGTCGCGCAGGTCGTCTGCGGAGAGCTCGCCCACGGCCTCCTCAGCAATGCCTTGAGCTTCGCCCTCGTCACGTATGACGACTTGGTCGGCCAGCGACCCGTCGAGCGGGGCGAGCGCAAGATGCCCGCCAGGCGACGCAAGCAGATCGACCCGCTCGAGCTCAGCCCGGGCGACTTCGTCGTCCACGAGCAGCACGGTGTGGGGCGTTACGTCGAGCTCGTCCAGCGCGTCGTGCAAGGCGCGGCGCGCGAATATCTCGTGATCGAGTACGGCGCCAGCAAGCGTGGCCAGCCCGCCGATCGACTCTTCGTCCCGATGGATCAGCTCGATCAGGTCACCCGGTACGTCGGCGGGGAGTCGCCATCGCTCGACCGCCTCGGCGGCGCCGACTGGTCTGCCCGCAAGGGTCGAGCCCGCAAGGCGGTGCGCCAGATCGCGGGCGAGCTCATCAAGCTCTACGCGGCACGCCAGTCGACCAAGGGCTACGCCTTCGGCCCCGACACACCGTGGCAGCGCGAGCTCGAGGACGCGTTCCCGTTCCAGGAGACTCCTGACCAGCTGTCGACGGTCGAAGAGGTCAAGCGCGACATGGAGCGCACGGTGCCGATGGATCGCCTGGTCTGTGGCGA
>JAOPXA010000194.1 GCA_025965395.1 Nocardioidaceae bacterium
GAGGGCATCCGTGAAGCCGGCGACGTCGCCCGCGGCGTGCGCATCCGCTCCAACTATTTCGACCTTGCCCAGGTCATGGACTACTGGGGCGAGAAGCGCCTCAACCACCACACCGAAGCCACGAGCATGCTCTACGGCGCCCGCGAGTGTGCCCGCCTGCTCATCGACGAGGGTATGGATGTCGCGATCGAGCGCCACCGCGTCCACGGTGCCGCGATGCTCGCCGGCGTCCAAGGCCTCGGTCTCCAGGTCTTCGGCGACCTCGCCCACAAGATGAACAACGTGGTCGCCGTCTACATCCCTGAAGGCGTCAACGGCGATGCCGCGCGCGGCTCGATGCTCGACGACTACGGCATCGAGATCGGTACGTCGTTCGGTCCGTTGCATGGCAAGGTCTGGCGCATCGGCACGATGGGCTACAACGCCCGCAAGGACACCGTTCTCGTCACGCTCGCCGCCCTCGAGCAGGTGCTGCGTCGTGGTGGTGCAGCGGTGACCGCTGGCGGCGGAGTCGGCGCTGCGCTCGACTTCTACGCATCCGTTGGCGCCGCGTGACAGGCACCACCGCCACCGACGTGATGGCGCGGTGCGACGAGCTGGACCGGCACTCGGCGCACCCGCGCTACCTCGAACGCGTCTACCTCTCCAAAGAGCATGCCGCCGCGAACCTCTTGGCCGAGCGCTGGATGACCGAGGCGGGCATGCGCACGTGGCAGGACGCCGCAGGCAACCAGTACGGCCGCCTCGAGGGCCGCGAGCCCGGGCTGCCCGCCTTGCTCCTCGGCTCCCACCTCGACACCGTCCCCGACGCGGGCAGCTACGACGGCATGCTTGGTGTCGTGATCGCGATCGCGACGGCCGCCCGACTCCGCGACAAGGTCGCCAAGTTCCCGTTCGCCCTCGAAGTGGTGGGTTTCAGCGACGAGGAGGGTACGCGTTTCGGCACCGCCCTCCTGGGGAGCCGCGCCGCCGCAGGCACCTGGGAAGAAGACTGGTGGGACCTGCGCGACCGTGACGGCGTCACGCTCTACAAGGCGTTCCAGAACTTCGGCCTCGACCCGCGCCGTGTTGCCGACGCCAAGCGCACACCGCACGAGCTCGTCGGCTATCTCGAGGCGCATATCGAGCAGGGCCCCTTCCTCGAGGCGGCGGGCAAACCCCTCGGCTACGTCACCACTATCGCCGGCGCGCGGCGCTTCATGCTCAGCGTCGTGGGCGAGGCCCGCCACGCCGGGGGCACCCCCTACCCACGTCGCAAGGATGCCCTCGTCGGTGCGAGCGAAGCCATCGTCGCGATCGAGACGCTCGCCAAGGTCACCGACTGCATCGCCACGGTCGGCCGCCTCGAGGTCCAGCCCGGTGCCATCAACGTCATTCCCGGCCGCGTCGACTTCAGCCTCGACCTGCGCGCCGAGACCGACGCCGAGCGCGATGCGATGTGGGACGAGATCCGCATCGAGATCCAGACGATCTGCGCGCGCCGGCGGCTTCAGTTCTACGTCAATGAGGCCCACAGTGCGACCGCGATGCCGTGCGCGCCCCGCCTCCAGGACGCCGTGATTGCCGGCATTGAGTCGACCGGCGACCAGCACCCGATGGGCATGTGGAGCCGCGCCGGTCACGACGGCATGGCGATCGGCAAGGCCTGCGACATCGCCATGTTGTTCATCCGCTGCCTCGACGGCATCAGCCACCACCCCGACGAGTCCGTCACGGCCGCCGATGTCGGCACCGCGCTCGATGCGTTCGAGTCGACCGTGCTCTCCTTCGCCGCGGCCTACGTATGACGCTGCGCATCGACGAACGCATCGACGAACGGTATGCGCTCCTCACGCCTCAAGAGCGCCGTGCCGCGGACGCGGTGCTCAGCCACCTGGATGACCTCGCGACCTACAGCGCCGCGGAGCTTGCCGATCTGGCGGGCGTCTCCAAGGCCACGATGAGCCGCTTGTTCCGGCACCTGGACTTCGACGACTTCGCCTCGGTGCGCGAGCACGCCCGTGCGCTCCGCAACTCCGGCGTTCCCCTCGCGGTCGAGGACGGAATCGAGCCTGCCGCCCACCTCGAGCGCGAGGTAGACAACCTGCGGCGTGCGCTCGGTGCGCTCGAGGTCGTGCTCCCGCACACCGTGTCGCTGGTGACGGCGGCCGAGCGCGTCTCCGTCGTCGGTATGCGCAACAGCTATCCGGTCGCGCTGCACCTGCGCCAACAGCTTGCTCAGGTCCGCCACAACGTCACGCTCACGCCGCAGCCCGGGCAGACCATGGGAGAGGACCTCGTCTCGCTCACGGCCCACGACGTGGTTCTCGTGATCGGTTTTCGCCGCCGCGTGGAGTCATTCGACGCGATGATGGCCTCGCTCGCCGCCAGTGAGGCGTCCGTCATCTTGGTGTCCGACGCAAGCGGTCGCGCATACGCCCACCTGGTGGAGGTATGGATCGAGTGCCCGCTCGAGAGCCGGGGCGCGTTCGACAGCTACGCCGCCGCGATGAGCGTGGTGAGTGTCCTGTCCGATGCCGTCCTGAAGGCTACCGACGGTGCCACGACGCGGGTCCGGTCGATCAGCGCTGCATACGAACGTCTCGCCGAAATCCAAACCACCTAGCAACTTAACGGCGGCGTTACGTCGGTGCGGTTCACTGACCGAAGCCGCGCGAGAGGGAGGACGTCCGTGGACCTGACCACCGTCACCTCATTGCGACCTGCCCGCGCGCGTGCGGACCTCGTGCTTGCGCCGGGCGAATCCGTCATGGGTGGCGGCTCGTGGTTGTTCTCTGAGCCCCAGCTCGAGGTGTCGGGGCTCGTCGACCTGATGGACCTCGGCTGGCCTCCGATCACCGTGACCCCGGACGGTCTCGAGATCGCCGCTACGTGCACGATCGCCGAGCTTCGCGCAATGGAGGCGCAGCCCACATGGCACGCGCACCCCCTGTTTGCCCAGTGCTGCTCGGCGTTGCTCGGCTCGTTCAAGGTCTGGAACGTCGCCACGGTCGGTGGCAACATCTGCCTCGCGCTTCCCGCGGGCCCGATGACCTCTATGGCGTCGGCGCTCGACGCGGTGGCGGTCATCTGGACACCCGACGGTAGTGAGCGCGAGGTGCCCGTCGCCCACCTCGTCCTCGACGTCCGCACCACTGGTCTGGCGCCAGGGGAGGTCGTGCGGTCCATCCGCGTGCCGCAGGCCAGCCTCGAAGCCACCACGGCGTTCCGGCAGATCGCGCTCTCGCCGCTCGGGCGCTCGGCGGCCCTCGTCATCGCCCGCCGCAACGTCGATGGCTCGGTGGTGCTCACGGTGACCGCATCCACGACTCACCCGGTGCAGTGGCGGTTCGCCGCGCTACCGAGCGCCGACGAGGTGACCGCGGCGATCGAAACTCATACGCACTGGTACGACGACGCGCACGGCGCCCCCGACTGGCGGGCCAGCATCACGGCGGAGCTTGCCCGGCAGGTCGTCGCGGAGCTTGCCGTATGAAGGCCGCGCGCGCATGAGGTTCTCGGTCAACGGCCAGTCCGTCGATGCCTCCGCCGCCCCCGGCCAGTGCCTGCGCACATTGTTGCGCGATCACGAGCACTACGAGGTCAAGAAGGGCTGCGACGCGGGGGACTGCGGTGCCTGCACCGTCTTGGTCGAAGGGTCGCCCGTGCACTCCTGCATCTATCCGGCGGCGCGCATCGACGGCAAGGCGGTGACGACGGTCAGCGGACTCGGGACTCCTGAGGCCCCGCATCCCGTCCAGGCGAACTTCGCCGCCGCTGGCGCCTTCCAGTGCGGATTCTGCACGGCGGGCATGGTCGTCACCGCGTCAGCCGTGACCGACCCGAGCACCGGCGTCGCCACCATGCCTGATCAGCTCGCGAGCCAGTTCAAGGGCAACCTGTGCCGCTGCACCGGCTACCGGTCGATCCGCGACGCGCTCGCCGGCACGGTCAACACGTGCGATGCGCCGGCCGGGCAAGCGTTCGGCGTCTCGGTGCCCGCGCCGGCGGGCAAGAGGATCGTGACGGGACGCGAGCCCTACACGCTCGATTTCACGACGCGAAGCGTTCTGCACCTCGCCATTGTCGGCAGCCCGCACGCGCATGCGCGCATCATGGCGATCGACGCCTCGCGGGCCGAGGCGCTGGCGGGCGTGCGAGCCGTCTTCACCCATCGCGATGTGCCCGACGTGCTCTTCTCGACCGCGCGTCACGAGAGCCGCCTCGACGACCCGGACGACACGCGCATCCTCGATCCGATCGTCCGCTTCCGTGGTCAGCGCGTCGCAGCGGTCGTCGCTGACACGCTGGCAATCGCGCAGGAGGCGTGCCGGCTCGTCGAGGTGACCTATGACGAACTGCCATCCGTCTTTGATGCCCACGCCGCACGATCGCCGGGCGCGCCGCTCTTGCACGGCGACAAGAACGCCGACACCCATCGTGTTGTCGACCCGGAGCGCAACGTCGTCGCCGAGACCCATGGCGAGATCGGCGACGTCGACGCTGCGCTCAACGCTGCGACCGCCGTCGTGTCCGGCACCTGGACTACGGCCCGCGTCTCCCACGTCGCCCTCGAGACCCACGCGGCACGCGGCTGGCTCGACGACGCGGGGCGGCTGACCATCCGTACGAGCTCCCAGATTCCCTTCCTCGTGCGCGACGAGCTGTGCCACATCTTCGGCCTCGACCAAGAAAGCGTGCGCGTGTTCACGGCTCGTGTGGGCGGCGGATTTGGCGGCAAGCAGGAGCTGCTGACAGAGGATCTTGTCGCGCTCGCCGTGCTCCGGACCGGGCTTCCGGTGCAGTATGAGTTCACGCGCGAGGACGAGTTCTCCATCGCTCCGTGCCGCCACCCCATGACGATCGACGTCACGCTCGGCGCGGGCGCGGACGGCGTCCTCACCGCCCTCGACGTCGACGTGCTGACCGACACCGGCGCCTACGGCAATCACGCGGCGGGCGTCATGTTCCACGGCTGCCACGAGTCGGTCGCGCTCTACCGCTGCGCCAACAAGCGGGTCAACGCCGAAGCCGTCTATACCAACAACCTGCCGTCCGGCGCGTTCCGCGGTTATGGACTCGGGCAGATCATCTTCGCGATCGAGAGCGCGATGGACGACCTCGCGCGCGAGCTTCAGATCGACCCGGTGGAGCTGCGACGGCGCAACGTGGTCGTCCCGGGCGACCCGATGCTCGTCAACGGCCCTGACCACGACTCCGATCTCCAGTACGGCAGCTATGGCCTCGACCAGTGCCTCGACCTCGTCGACAAGGCGCTCGCCCGCACCAGTGGCAACATGGGCGACGACGTCGCGCTGCCGAGTGGCCCACAGTGGCGCTTCGGCACCGGCATGGCCACCGCGATGATCGCCACCATCCCGCCGCGGGGGCATTTCACCGAGGTGTCGGTGCGCACGGACGAGCCGGGTGTCTACACCGTCGGCGTCGGCACGGCCGAGTTCGGCAACGGCACCACCACCGTCCACACGCAGTTCGCGGCCTCGGCGCTCGGCACCGATGTCAGCCACATCCGCATCGAACAGTCCGACACCGACAAGGCCTCGTATGACACGGGTGCCTTCGGGTCCGCCGGGTCGGTCGTAGCGGGCAAAGCGGTGCTGCTTGCGGCCGAACGCCTGCGCGACCAGATCGTGGCTGCGGCCGCCACCATGGCTGGCGTCGATGTCACGGAATGCCTCCTCCAACCCGATGCCGTGGCCACTCCGGCCGGACCCATCCCGCTCGCCGACATCCTTCACGCATACGGCCCGCTCAGCGCCGATGCCAAGGGCGATGGGTCGCCGCGGTCGGTCGCATTCAACGTGCACGCGTTCAAGGTCGCGGTCGACACGGTGACCGGCGAGGTGCAGATCCTCCAGTCCGTCCAGGCCGTCGATGCCGGCGTGATCATCAACCCCGAGCAGCTCCGTGGCCAGGTCGAGGGTGGCACAGCGCAGGCGATCGGTGGGGCGTTGTACGAGGAGATGCACCTCGACCAGGGCACCGTGACGACCCGCACGCTGCGCAACTATCACGTGCCCCAGTGGGCCGACGTGCCCGACACCGAGATCTACTTCGCCGACACCGTCGACGCGCTGGGGCCGCGCGGCGCCAAGTCGATGAGCGAGGCGCCGTACAACCCGATTGCCCCCGCCCTGGCCAACGCGATCCGGGACGCGATCGGCGTCCGCCCGTACGAGCTGCCGATGTCCCGCGACCGCATCTGGCGCCTCCTCCACCCCTAACCCTCATCCGTACGCAAGAACACGCTCATCCGTACGAAAAACCCCGCTCATCCGTACGAAAGGCTCACCATGAATGATGCTGACTGGCTCGACAAAGCTGTCTCCCTGGCATTGGAGAACGTCGCTGAGGGCGGAGGACCGTTCGGCGCGGTGATCGTGCGCGACGACGGGCTCCTCTCCATCGGCCAAAACCGCGTCACGCGCGACATGGACCCGACCGCCCATGCCGAGGTGGGCGCAATCCGTGCCGCGTGCGCGTCGATCAACGACTTCTCGCTTGCCGGCGCGGTGCTCTACACGTCGTGTGAGCCCTGCCCGCTTTGTGTGTCTGCGGCGCTCTGGTCCCGCCTTGATCGGGTCGTCTACGCCGCCGATCGTGAGGATGCGGCGCGCGGTGGATTCGACGATCGTGAGTTCTACGAGCTCTTCTCGCGCGACCGATCCACGTGGCCCACGTCGATCGATTCGGTCCGCATACCGACCGCCGCGGCCCCCTTTGATGCCTGGTTGGCCAATCTTGCACGTACCCCGTACTGAGCACCATCGATCGACACCAAAAAGCGTCCAACTTGTTACAGGGGGGAAATATCTGCGAGTGCCTTGCGAAATGCTGGGTACTTAAGTTGGCCTGAGCCGACTCACGGCACCACCACAACACCATGGGTCCGCGGCGCATGAACGGCCGCGACACCTCGGGGGAGAAACGGAGAACCAGCACCATGAAGCTTGCTGCTCGACACACACGTACGCGGAACACCCTCCGCTTCGCCGCAGTTGCTGCTGCGGCCGCTCTGGTCCTTGCAGCCTGTGGCTCGTCCTCGGATGACGAGCCCGCTGCCAGCGACACCGCCGCCGCTTCGGGCGACCTCGGCGCGCTGACAGTCCAGCTGTCGTGGATCAAGAATGCTGAATTCGCCGGCGAGTTCATGGCCGACTCCAAGGGCTACTACAAGGACGCCGGCTTCAGCTCGGTCAACTTGCTGACCGGCCCGGTCGCGCAGGAAGAAATCGTCGCCACCGGCAAGGCGGACTTCGGTCTCAGCAACGCCGTCTCGACCGGCGCCGCGATCGCCAACTCACAGTTCCCGCTCAAGATCGTCGGGACCACCTACCAGAAGAACCCCTTCTCGATCCTGTCGCTCGGCGACAAGGGCAACATCAAGACGCCGCAGGACATGATCGGCAAGAAGATTGGCGTCCAGGACCCCAACCTCAGCCTGTTCAAGGCGCTGCTGAAGGCCAACAACATCGATGAGGACCAGGTCACGATCGTCCCCAACGGCTTCGACGTCGCTCCGCTCGAGGACAAGAAGATCGACGGACTCGTCGCCTACATCACGAATGAGTCCCTGCTCGTCAAGGGCCATGGTTTCGACACGGTCGACCTGCCGTTCGCTGACAACGGACTGCCGTTCGTCGCCGAGAGCGTCATGACGACCGACGACATCCTCAAGAAGTCGCCGGAGAAGGTCAAGGCGTTCCTCGAGGCCGAGATCAAGGGCTGGAAGGATGCTTGCACCGACATCGAGGGTGGCGCGAAGCTCGCCGTCGACGTGTACGGCAAGGACATCGACCCGGCGCTCGAGCTGCCGAAGGAGATCGAGCAGGCCCAAGCCCAGTGCGACGACCTGGTCAACAGCGACGAGACGAAGGCCAACGGTCTCTTCACGATCAGCCCCGCGGCGATCGCGGCCAACATCACGTCGCTCAAGACCGCTGGCATCGACATCACGGCCGACCAGCTGTTCGACATGGGCCCGCTCACCGAACTGCTGAAGGAGAAGCCCGAACTCACCAAGTGAGGGCCTGACCACACGTGACAACTGCTGCGATGACGCCGGCCGGCGGAGGTGCCCCCGAAACTGGGGGTGCCTCCACCGGCACCGGCGTCCACATCCAAGACCTTTCGAAGACCTTCTCCGTCGGACGCAAGGAGGTCGTCGCGCTTGAGGGCGCGACTCTCCACACTGACAAGGGGAGCTTCTTGTCGTTGCTCGGCCCGTCGGGCTGTGGCAAGTCGACGATCCTGCGGATCCTCGCCGGACTTGAGGACGCCACGAGTGGGCGGGCGAACGTCGACGGAATGTCGCCGACGGAGCTTCGCCGCCAGCACAAGCTCGGGATCGCGTTCCAGGACTCGGCGCTGCTGCCGTGGCGCTCGGTCGAGTCCAACATACGTCTGCCGTTTCAGGTGTCGGGCGAGAAGCCTGACGAAGCGTTGGTCAAGGAGCTCATCAAGCTCGTCGGCCTCGTGGGCTTCGAGAAAGCCAAGCCGTCCCAGCTCTCGGGCGGTATGCGTCAACGC
>JAOPXA010000210.1 GCA_025965395.1 Nocardioidaceae bacterium
ACGGCCCCGGTGATCCTGTGGTGCCTGCGGTTGACCAGTATGCGACGCAGTTCGTAGCCAGTGCTGCAGGTGGGTCGCCCACACATCCGATCGCCGTGTCGGCGATGAACGAGCTCGACTCATCGGGGTGGCCCTGTCACGTGCGCCTTGCTGGAGATTTGCAGCGCGTGAGCGGGGAGTGGGTGGGCGACGACCAGGTCGTGAGCCTCGCCTACACCAACGGCACGACGCGGCTGTCGCTTTTCGAGCAAACTGGCAGGCTTGACGAGGCCGAGCTTGATGGGTTCGAGGCCAAGACGATCGCGAATGCCCGGGTCTGGGTGCGCGCTGGCTATCCCTACATTGTGGCCTGGGACACCGACGGCGTTGTCTACACGTTGGTGACTGATGCGAGTCGCGCCAAGGTGGCCGAGGTGGTGGCACAGTTGCCCCACCGCAAGGTCGTGTCGGGCCCGAGCCACCGCATCTCGGACGGCCTTGACCGAATGACCACCTGGCTGACCCCCGCCGCCTAACCGCCTTTCCGCTCGCGAGTCGCCTACGGGCGGTGGCGAGTCGTTCATGGGCAGTGAGGAGTCGCCTATGGTGACTGGCGAGTCGTTTTGCTCGTACGTTGGTGTCTCTGAGTGACTCGCGACCGCCCGTACGTGACTCGCGAACCGCGGTAGGCGACTCGCGAGCGGGGTTCTTAGGTGGACTCGGCGTCGAAGGGGGGGAGCTCGCCAGGGTCGAGGCGCCGGCCAGGCGCTGAGCTTCGCGACACGGGCTTCGTGGGGGTTTCCTCGTCGAAGATCGCCTTGCGGATCGCCTCGCGCGGGTCGAGATCGCGGAGGTTCATGTCCTTGATGCCCGCAAAGTCATCGCCCATCTCGCGCGCGAGATCGTTCTTGGCGTTGTCAGCCATCTGGCGCACGGTGCGCAGGAGGCGACCCGCCTGGCGGGCGAGTTCGGGCAACTTTTCGGGCCCGAAGACAATCACTGCCACGATCACGATGACCGCGATCTCTGGCACGCCCATCCCAAACACGTGAGGAACCTACAGTCGTCCGGCGGGCGCGAGGCCGAGCTGCATGCCAGCGAGTCCGCGCGAGCGGCCGCTGAGCTTATCGGCGATGCGGACCAACTCCTTGGCCGCGTTGGAATCAGGGTCCGTCACCACGATCGGATCACCGCTGTCACCGCCGACACGTACGTCCTCGGAGAGCGGGATCTGCCCCAGCAACGGCACGTCGTAGCCGAAGCGCGAGCTCAACGTCGTAGCGACCTTCTCGCCGCCGCCTGACCCGAAGATCTCCATGCGGTCACCGCTCGGCAGCTCGAGGTAGGACATGTTCTCGACCACGCCAATGACCCGCTGGTGCATCATCGACGCCATCGTGCCCGCGCGCTCAGCCACGGTGGCCGCAGCCGACTGGGGCGTGGTGACGACGATGACCTCGGCGTTGGAGAGGTGCTGCCCGAGGCTGATGGCGACATCGCCCGTGCCCGGCGGCAGGTCGAGGAACAACGCATCGAGGTCGCCCCAGAACACGTCACTCAACATCTGCACGAGCGCACGATCGAGCATGGGACCGCGCCAAGCGACGACCTGGTCGCGACTCGGCTTGAGCATCCCGACGCTGATGACCTTGATGCCCTTGATCGGCACCGGCATGATCATGTCGCCGACCTGGGTCGGGCGGGCGTCGCCCGCGCCGAGCATGTCGGGGATCGAGTGGCCGTAGATGTCGGCGTCGACGATGCCGACCTTGAGTCCTTGACGCGCCATGGCGAGCGCGAGGTTGACCGTCACTGAAGACTTGCCGACACCACCCTTGCCTGAAGCGATCGCGTAGATCTTGGTCAGCGAGCCGGGCTTGGCGAAGGGAATCTCACGATCGGTATGACCGCCGCGCAGCATCGTCTGCATGTCCTTGCGCTGCTCGTCGGTCATGACACCCATGTCGACGCGTACGGCCGAAGCAGGGGCAATCTTGGTGACCGCGGCGGTGACGTCGCGCGTCAACGTGTCCTTGAGCGGGCAGCCTGACACGGTCAGCAGCAGGCGCACCGTGATGGTCGCGTCATCGATCGTGATCGTGTCGACCATGCCGAGCTCGGTGATCGGGCGCTTGATCTCGGGGTCGTTGACGCTATTGAGCGCCTCGCGAACCTGGGCTTCGCTCACTTGTGCCATACGTCGATGGTACGTGTCGCGGCCTGACGTTTTGAGGTGTGGGTTGCCTACATCAGTCCTGCGGCGCGCCTTTGCTCTTTTTGCCCTGCCCCTTATCGCTCGGCGGCTTCTCGGTTGCGTTCTTGTCGTTCAGCTCGCTCAACAAGTTGCGCAGCTCGGCGCGCAGGAAGTCACGCGTCGCCACCTCGCCCATGCCGAGCCTCAAGCTCGCTACTTCGCGCGCCAAGAACTCCATGTCGGCGTGCGATTGGACCGTCGCCTCGCGGTCCTGCTCCTGCGTCACCCGGTCGCGCGCCTCTTGCCGATTCTGCGCAAGCAGGATAAGCGGTGCGGCATACGAGGCCTGTAACGACAAGATCAACGTCAGGAAGATGAAGGGGTACGAGTCCCACTGCATGTCCTTGGGCCCGAACGAGTTCCACAGCAACCACGCGGCGATGAACACCGTCATGTAGGCCAAGAACGTCGCCGTGCCCATGAAACGCGCAAACGTCTCGGCGAAGCGGCCGAATCTCTCGCGGTCGAACTCAGGACGAGACACCGGTATGCGGCGCGTCTCGCGCGGCTGGTCGAGACGTGGACGGGAGCGATCAGTCATCACAGATCACCTTCGTCGTCTCGATCACGCCAATCCTCGGGCAACAGGTGGTCGAGCACGTCGTCGATCGTGACCGCACCGACCAGGTGCGAGTTCTCATCGACCACGGCACACGCGACGAGGTTGTATGAAGCGAGGGTCTTGGCGACCTGCTCAAGGGAGCTGCTCGGCCGAGGCCAGTCGATATCGCTGTCCACGATGGACCCCACGAGCGTCGACGGCGGCTCGCGCAGCAACGCTTGCGTATGGACGACGCCGAGGAAGCGGCCCGTCGGCGTCTCGACAGGGGGGCGGCACACGTAGACCATCGAGGCCAACGACGGGCTCAGCTCGACGTGGCGGATGCGCGCGAGCGCCTCGGCGAGCGTGGCGTCAGGCGGGAGGATCACCGGGTCGGTGGTCATCATGCCGCCGGCGGTGCGCTCTTCGTAGACCAAGAGGCGCCGCACCTCTGCGGCGTCGTCAGGTTCCATGAGGCTGAGTAGTTGTTCGGCAGCAGCCGGGGGGAGCTCATTGATGAGGTCGGCCGCGTCATCGGGCGACATCTCTTCGAGCACGTCGGCCGCGCGTTCGGGTTTGAGGACGCCAAGGATCTCGACCTGCTCGGCCTCGGGTAGCTCTTCGAGCACATCGGCGAGACGCTCATCGCCCAGCTCAGCCACGATCTCCATGCGGCGCTTGGCGCTGAGGTCACGAAGCGCGTTGGCGAGGTCGGCCGGGCGCATCTCGTCCATCGTCGCCAGGAGGTGCGTGGCACCCTGCCCGTGCTCCTCCGCTGCCAGGCCACTGACCTCGTGCCACTCGAGCACGTGGGTCTGCCCGCGACGCCCGAAGCGCTTGCTGGCCTCGTGGACTGCCACGTGGCTGATCGACCAGTCGTGGCGGCTGTCCTGCTCCATCGCCACGTCGAAGACCGTGCCCTTGATCCCCTCGGGGATGGTGACGGTGCGGTCGAACAACTCGTGGAGCACCAGGGTCTCGGTCTTGCGCTGCTCGAAGCGACGGACGTTGAGCACCCCGGTGGTGATGATCTGGCCCGAGTCGACCGACGTGACGCGCGTCATCGGCAGGAAGACGCGGCGTCTGCCGAGCACCTCGACGACCACTCCCAGCACCCGTGGCTGCTGACGCGCGGTGCGCAGCGTCACCACGATGTCGCGCAACTTGCCCACCTGATCGCCCGCGGGGTCGTAGACAACCTGCCCGACGAGGCGCGACAAGAAGATGCGATTGGGGGTGATGCTCACATCCGAACCTTACCGCCCAGCCACCCCTACGAGGGGACACTTGCGAGGTTGACCGGCGCGCCTGAAAACGTTCGGTCAGGAGATCTGTACGGGATCTGGCGCGGGCTCTGCCTTGTGATGATCGTCCGCGCCCACGTCCGCTTGAGTCTCGTGCGCGCGGCGCGCCTCGCCCCGTGCTGTGCCCGGAGGCGTGAAGGAGATCACGACCGATTTTGAGGTCGGCGTGTTGCTGGCGATCGCCGTCGAGTCGAGAGGCACGAGGGGGTTGGTCTCGGGGTAGTACGCGGCAGCGGATCCGCGGGGCGTGTCGTAGGCGACGATGCGGAAGCGTTCGGCCACCCGCGTGATCTCGTCCTGATCCCAGTGCGCAACGAGATCGACGAAGTCCCCGTCGGCGTAGCCGAGGTCGGCGATGTCGTCGGGGTGCAGGAAAACGACCCGACGGCCGTCCTCGATGCCCCGATAGCGGTCGCTCAACCCATAGATCGTGGTGTTGAACTGGTCGTGACTCCGCAAGGTCTGCAGCAACAGCCGGCCTGCCGGCACGTGCAACGCCTCGATGGGCGACACGACCATCTCGCCCAGGCCAGACTTGGTGGGGAACGTGCGAGAGTCGCGCGGCGGGTGCGCGAGCACGAAACCGCCGGGTCGGTCGACGAGATCGCTGTAGCCCTCACAGCCCGGCACGACCCGCGAGATGTGGTCGCGGATGACGCCATAGTCGTCGCGCATCGCGTCCCAGGCGATGGCGTGACGTTCGCCGAGCGTGGCCTTGGCGATGCCCGCGATGATCCCCACCTCGGATCGAAGTTCAGCACTCGCGGGTTCCAGCACGCCGCGTGACGCGTGCACCGACGACATTGAGTCCTCGACGGTGACGTACTGCTCGCCCGAGGCCTGGATGTCCTTCTCGGTGCGGCCCTTGGTCGGCAGGATCAGGGCGACATCGCCGCAGGTGAGGTGGGAGCGATTGATCTTCGTCGAGACATGGACGGTCATCCGGGCGCGTTGCAGCGCGTCCGTGGTTACCTCGGTGTCGGGCGCCGCCTGGACGAAGTTTCCGCCGAGCCCGATGAACACGTGAGCCTTGCCGTCACGCAGCGCCCGCACGGAGTCGACCGTGTCGAAGCCGTGCTCGCGTGGCGGGTCGAAGCCGAACTCGGCCTGAAGCGCATCGAGGAACTTCTCAGGCACTTGCTCCCAGATGCCCATCGTTCGGTCACCTTGCACGTTGGAGTGGCCACGCACGGGGCAGAGCCCAGCGCCGCGCTTGCCGATGTCGCCGCGGGCGAAGGCGAGGTTGACGACCTCCTTGATGGTCGCGACCGAGTTGCGGTGCTGGGTCAGGCCCATGGCCCAGCAGTAGATCGTCGCGTCCGAGTCGCGAAGCATCGTGGCGGCCTCGGTGATCTGCTCGCGGGTCAGGCCCGTTGTCTCGACAACGAAGTCCCAGTCCACCGCGCGAACGTGCTCCGCCCACGCCTCAAATCCAGTCGTATGAGCAGCCAGAAAATCGTGGTCCAACGCGTCCCACTCGACCAACAGCGAACCGATGGCCTGGAAGAGCGCCAAGTCGCCGTTGAGCTTGATGGGAAGGTGCAGGTCGCTCAGATCGGTGCCCTTGCCGATCACGCCGCGCGGCTTCTGCGGGTTGCGGAAGTTGACGAGCCCAGCTTCGCGCAGCGGATTGATCGAGATGATCTTGGCGCCGCGCAGCTTGGCGGTCTCGAGTGCCGACAACATACGCGGATGGTTAGTGCCAGGGTTCTGGCCAGCGATCACGATGAGCTTGGCGTCGTAGATGTCGCGCAGACTCACGCTGCCCTTGCCGATGCCGATGGACTCACCCAGGGCCACGCTCGTCGACTCGTGGCACATGTTGGAGCAGTCCGGCAGGTTGTTGGTGCCGAAGGCGCGGATGAACAACTGATAGATAAAGGCGGCCTCGTTCGACGCGCGCCCCGACGTGTAGAAGATCGCCTCGTCGGGAGAGTCCAAGGCATGGAGCCGGTCGGCGATCAACGCGAATGCGCCGTCCCACGAGATCTCCTCGTAGTGGGTGCTGCCCGAGCGCTTGACCATTGGGTGCGTGATGCGGCCCTGCTGACCGAGCCAGTACTCGTCGCGCGCTGCCAGGTCGGCAATGCTGTGCTGGGCGAAGAATGCTGGCGTCGCACGGGTCCGGGTGGCCTCCTCGGCCACCGCCTTGGCGCCGTTTTCGCAGAACTCGGCCGTATGTCTGTTCTCCGGGTCGGGGTCGGGCCACGCGCAGCTCATACAGTCGAACCCGTCGGCTTGGTTGAGCTTGAGCAGCGTCTTGGCCGAACGCTTCACCCCCATGTGCGAGACCGCGCGCTGCAGCGCCACGCGCACGCCAGTCACTCCGGCGGCTGCATCTTTCGGGGCATGGACGTCGAGCTTGGTCTCGTCGACGTGGTCTGACCTTCGTGCCATGGCGTTCCTCTCGTTGCGAGGCCACCGTACCTCCCCAAGATTTGGATACCTATACGCGTATCGGGTCGGCGCCATCGGCGTATAAGTCTCCAAATCGTGGAGGTGGAGGGGGTGGGAGGGGACGGGTGGGCACATCGTGGGGGTATGAGCGCGCAGCGACTGCGAGACTGGCTCGGTGAATCTCCTGCTCGCCTTGGTGGCGGTCATGGGCGCCTCGGCGTCCGGACCGTTGATGGCCGCCACCCACGCGCCCGCGCTAGCGATCGCGTTCTGGCGTAACGGCCTCGGCACCGCAGCCTTGGCGCCGATCGTGGTGACGACACGCCGCGCCGAGATGCTCATTACCACCCGACGCGAATGGCGGGCCGCCTGCTTTGCGGGGCTCATGCTCGCCGGCCACTTCGCGACCTGGGTCTCGGCCCTCCAGCTCACCTCGGTCGCCGCGGCAACGGCGCTCGTCTCCACGCAGATCGTCTTCGTCGTCCTCATCAACCGCCTCCGTGGCGAAAGCGTGGCGCGCCCCGTCGTGATCGGGACGCTCTGCGCGATCGCCGGCGTCCTCGTGATCTCCGGCGTCGACTTTGCGCTGTCTCCCGAGGCCTTGCTGGGAGACGTGCTGGCCATCGCTGGCGGCTTGTTCGCGGCGCTCTACCTCGTGGTCGGCGGTGCGGTCAGACAGCAAATGTCGACGACTCTGTACACCTTCATCTGTTACGGCTCATGTGCGGTGATTCTGCTCGGCGCGGCCGTCATCGCGCGGCAAGACGTCATTCACATCTCTGGGCGCGACTGGCTCCTGATCGTCGCCGTCACCCTCACGGCCCAGCTGCTCGGACACTCGCTCTTCAACCACTTGCTCGCCGTGATGAGCCCCACCGTCATTTCGCTGGTCTTGCTGCTCGAGGTGCCCGGTGCGGCCCTGCTCGCCGCGCTGATCCTCGGCCAGGTCCCGCCGCTCGGCGCCGCCGTCGGGCTGGTGGTGATCCTGGTCGGGATGGCGCTGGTCGTGGTGAACAACCGGGCTCCCGGGCTCGACGCGGCGCCGATGGACTGAGACGTTTCCCACGGACCGGGAGGGTCCCGGCGAGCCATCGGCGTCAGTACAGTCCGAAGCACTCGACCGCCCCACCGAAGAGGTGTTACATGTCTGCCCCCCGCGAGATGCGTGCCCGTCGCTCCTGCCACGCCGTCCCCG
>JAOPXA010000246.1 GCA_025965395.1 Nocardioidaceae bacterium
ACCGAAATGATGGCGACGGGCTACTCGTTGACCGACGTGACGGCAGCGCTCCGGGCTCGGATGGGCATCGGCGAGACCGTTCACCCTATGAGCAACGACCGGATCGAGAACAACGTCGTCATCACCGATGGCGCAGACCAACGAGCGGTGCACGTCCTGGAGTATCTGGCGAAGTACGCCGATCGCCCGGCCGAGGGATTCGTACCCATCGGGCTCGACAAGGCGCTCGCCACGACCGAGGCGGTCAAGGCGCTCGCCGAGGCCGATCTCGTCATCTTGGGCCCCTCCTCCCCCACGCTGGCGCTCGAACCGATCCTCAGCTTGCCCGCCTTGTACGACACGTTGACGAAATCCCATGCCAAGGTGCTCGGAGTGCCGCCGTCGCATCCCGATCATCCCGGGCTGGCGCGCGCCGCCGGGGTCGCGGAGTCTGCGCGTGAGCAGTTCGACCACCTCGTCGACCGTTGGGCTTCTGGGACCGCGGCCGAGGTTCTTGCCACCGGTCGCGAGCTGATTGCGCAGTGAGCGGGCTCGCGGGGCTCTTGGCACGCATCGCCGATCCGTCACGCCCGTTCCTGACGTACTACGACGAGGGCGTGCCGGAGCGGGTCGAGCTCAGCGCGATCACGACCGCCAACTGGGTCAACAAGACCGCCAACATGCTCACCGAAGGCTTCGACGCCGAACGCGGTATGAGCGTACGGCTGGACTTGCCCTCGCACTGGGAGTCGTATGTGTGGCTGCTGGCTTCGTGGACCGTTGGGCTCGTGGTGACCGATGGACCCGCCGATATAGCCGTGCTCGGGCCTGATCTCGCGGGCGAGCCTGGAGCAGAGCTCACGTTCGCGCTGTCGCTGAGGCCGATGGGGCTGCGTTTCCTGAGCCCACCTGAAGGATCTATCGACTACAACGCGGAGGTGCTAGGCTTTGGCGACCACTTTTTCAGCCTTGATCCCCCGGAGGACGAAAGCCCGGCGATGCGTTGGAGTGGGGTCGAGACGTCACATGCTGACCTCGTTGCGTCGGTAGAACCTCGTGGGAGTCGCCTGTTGCTCGAGCCGGCGGACCTGCCGACCGACATCGACGCCCTCGTGGGCGCTTTGAGCGGGGGCGGGTCGTTGGTGCTGGCTGCTCGTTGCAGCGCCGAGCAGCTGGCGTCGATCGCGCGCGACGAGCAAGCGACGCCTTCCGCGCCCTGAGCTTGCTTCCGTGCCCAACCCGCGGGACGCAGCTATTCGCAGACGGAGTCGAGATCGTCGGTGTTGAGCCCTGCGCGCGAGCGTTCAGCCGCGGTGTCGCCCTTGTCACCCGCCGCTCCGGTGGCGGCAGCCTCCGACTTGGCAATCGCCTTGGAGACCATCGTCAGGATGAGGGGGAAGTCGGGATCACCCGTGTTGATATCAGGGGGCACGAAGGACACCGTCGAGATCTTGGCAGAACGAGCCTTGAGCGCGATGTCGGCGAACATACCGATCTCCTTCCGCGGTATGTCGGTCTTCAACAACTGCTTGCTCGACTTGGCAATCTGCGTGGCGCGCAGGATGACCGTCGTGGGGCTGAGCTGTTTGACCATGGCGTTGAGCACGCACTTCTGGCGGCCCATGCGGTTGTAGTCGAGTGCGTTGACGCGACTCCGGGAGTACCAAAGCGCCTTGCGCCCATCGAGCACCTGGTCACCGACCTCGATGTAGTCGGTGATCGGGGTTCCGATGCCTCCGATCGGCACGCGATCCGTCACGTTGATGCGTACGCCACCCACCGCGTCGACCAGCGACTTGAAGCCCGCCAGGTTGACGATGATGTAGTAGTTGATCTTGAGGCCCGTCACACCCTCGACGGCGCTCTTCGTGGCCTCGATGCCGGGATTGGCAACTCCGGGGAACAAGTCGGGCCGTCCTGCGGCCCAGGTGTTAACGGCGTTGATGTAGCAACCGTCGCAGTTGAACCCGTTGGGGACCTGCTTGTCCATCACCGAGCCCTCCGCGAACGGCACGTTGGCGAGGTTGCGAGGAACACCGATCATGACCGTGCGCCCGGTGGCGGCGTCGACGCTCGCGACCGTCAGTGAGTCGGGTCGGAGGCCGACGCGGCCCGTGCCGGAGTCCCCGCCGAGCAGCAGGATGTTGTAGCGCCCCTCGAGCGGGGCGGAGGTCTCCTTGGCGTGGAACACGTCGTGGAGGACTTGGTTCGAGGTGCCCATGAGCTGAGAGGCATACACGAGCGAACCGGAAATGCCCGCCGTGAATGCAAGCGTCAGGACCGTCACAATGAAACCGTGTCGCTTCTTGAGCGTGAACGGACGAGCAAGCCTCCACGCATCGACGAAGAGCGCCGCCCAGATCACGGCCAGCACGATGACGATGATCCGCGTGTAGTTCAAGACGTCTTCGCGGGTGAAGAACGTCAGCGTCCATTCGCGATGGAACAAGAAGCCGAAGATCGTCGCGATGCCTGCGCAGAGGGAGAGGAACCAGACAAGCATCGCCGCCTGCCCCACGCGTCGATTGCCCATCGCATACTGGGCGTAGCCCGGAAGAACGATCGTGATGCCGCACAAAGCCAGCGCGCGTCGGAAGCGGACGCGCGACGAGTCGCGATCTCGGTCTTCGTAGTCACGACCGAGAAGACTGGCGCGATGGGGCATGTGATCCTCACGGGGGACGAGGTGTGAGGGACAAGTATCTCAGGTTCTGCCGCGAG
>JAOPXA010000262.1 GCA_025965395.1 Nocardioidaceae bacterium
GCCGAAAGGTCGGCAGCATCCCCCAGCACGGCAGTGACACGGTCGCTCACCGATCGTTCGGCCGCCCGACGCTCCAACGACGCGAGGGCGTCCGGGCTCGGGTCGACGACCGTGACGAAATGCCCCGCCTCGGCCAACCGGACCGACGCTCCCCCCGTGCCACCACCAAGATCGAGGATGCGGAGCGGGCCGTCGGCGTCGTGAACTTCGGCCACGGCGTCCTGGACGGCTTGCCACATCACGTCATCGCGCACGGGACCCATATCGGCCACTGTGCCACACCGGGGCAGACGTCCCTTCGCGTAGGATCACGCCGTGGCGCGCGTCGTGGTGGTCGGTGGAGGATTCGCTGGCCTTAGCGCCGCCGCGCGACTCGCCAAGCTTCGCCACGACGTCACCGTTGTCGAGGAGTCAGCCGCGCTTGGCGGTCGGATGCGCGGCGTGGAGTTCGACGGCCATCGATTCGACCTCACGAGTCCCCTGGTCACGCTTCCCGGAGTCTTCCGTGACCTGTTCCGCAAGTCGGGGCGACCCATGGACCGGATCCTGGGCTTCGAGAAGGTGCACGGCCGCCGACACCTCTTTACTGACGCGTCCGTTCTCGACCTCCCGTTGGGCAACCGAGGAGATCAAGTGCGGGCTCTCGAGGAATGGGCACCTGAGACGGCGGGCTGGTCGACATGGGTCGACAAGTCCGCTGACACCTGGGACGCTCTGCGCACCGTGTCCCTCGACCACGTCTTCACGGGGCGAGAGGCCTTCACGTCATCGCAGTGGAAGACGCTTCGTGTGCGGCGCTCTGTCGCGAAGGAGCTCTCCCGCGCTCGACTCGATGAGCGCATGGGTCGCGTCATCACCGACCCGCTCGCGTTGGACGGTCACGATCCGAAAAGGGTGCCGGCGTTCGTGGCGTCGTCCCACTACGTCGAGCGCAACTTCGGGTTGTGGGCATTCGATGGCGGCATGCCTGGCCTGATCTCAGCGATGGAGCAACGCCTGGATGAGCGCTCAGTGACCATCGTGCTCGATTGCAAGGCCCACGATGTGGTTCTGCGCGACGGTGACGTAGCGGGTGTCGTGGTGGGTGCGGATGTCATCCCTGCAGACATCGTCGTCTGGTGCGCTCCGACCTGGCCTGTCAGCCTCAGGGCTCCCCAAGCGAAGGCAGCGATTCCTGCGTCGCGTGCATTCCTCACGCTCGCTCCCTCAGCGCCCGCGTTGGCGATCGAGACCCACGCACACGCAGATGCACCGCTCCGGCTTTTCGCGAACGATCCGACCCACGTCACGGTCGAGCATCGCGGTAGCAAGGATCCGTTGCAGACGCTCGCCCACTGCGGCCTTGACCTCCGCCCTCACGTCGTCGCTCGCCACGACGTGGGCCCCGCGGAGCTCGATGCCTTGGGTCACTGGGGCTGGCAGTGGCAGCGGTGGACGAGTGCCTGTGCAGCGCCCGGGGTCAACCCTGGCGGCTCCCTCTACTTCGCCGGCGCGCACGCCCATCCGGGCCCCACGCTCGAGCTCATCGGTATGGCCACGGCCGCGATCGCTGAAGCGGTAGGCAAGTCCTAGGCGGTCACCGGGGAGAGGTTCTCATAGATCTCGCGAGTCGCGAGCGACCGATTGAGCGTGTAGAAGTGCAAGCCTGGGGCTCCTCCGGCCAGCAGCGCGTCACTTAACTCCGTAGCGATCTGGATGCCCTCCTTGCGAAGAGCGACAGCGTTGTCGGCATAGGGCTCGAGCCGCGCCAAGATCTCCGGAGGCACAGCAGATCCGGACAGCTCGGCCATACGCGTGATCTGGCTGAGGTTGGTGACGGGCATGATGCCCGGAACGATCGGGATATCGGCACCGAGCGCACGGGTCCGGTCCACCAGGTTGAAGTAGTCACTCGCTCGAAAGAAGAACTGCGTGACAGCAAACTCGGCCCCGGCTTGTGCCTTGCGCGCCAAGATCTGCGCATCGTGATCAAGGGTCGGCGACTCCGGGTGGCTCTCGGGGAAGGCTGCAACCCCGACGCAGAAGTCGATCTTCGACGCAGTGACCAGCTCGACCAGGTCGATCGCGTGGTTGAAGCCCTCCGGGTGGGGGGCCCACGGCTGGCCAGGACCGCCACTTGGGTCGCCACGCAGTGCGAGGAGATGAGTGACTCCGGCCGCCGCGTACTGCTTGAGGACGTTCTCCAGCTCAGCGCGGCTCTGATCGACGACGGTGAGGTGGCCGATGGGTCGCAAGGTCGTGGAGTCCGCAATGCGCCCGGTGATGCGTACGGTGCGCTCGCGCGTGCTGCCGCCAGCCCCATAGGTCACCGAGACGAACGTGGGGTCGAGCGGCTCTAGCTCGGCGATAGTCCGCCACAACGTTTCCTCGCCAGCATCGTCCTTGGGCGGGAAGAACTCGAAGGAGAAGCTCGGCGCGCCAGCCTTGAGCTCGCGACCGAGGGAGCTCTCCTGAGATGACATGAGGCAACGGTATCGTCCAGCGTGTGAAGTCGACACCGGAAGGACCCGATCTAGAGACGCAGATCGGCGAGCTGTTGGGCAGCTTTGTAGCGAGTCAGCGGGGCGACCTCGAGCCCCTGGGCCCCGACCTCGAGCCGCTGTTCGATGTCGCGGCCGCCTACGTCGAAGGCGGAAAACGCATACGTCCGCTCTTCTGCATCGGTGGCTGGTTGGCGGCTGGCGGCGACCCCGCCGCTCCTGGCATCATCCAAGCCGCTGCCGCTCTTGAGTGGCTGCAGGCCAGTGCGCTGGTTCACGACGACCTCATGGACGGTTCTGACACCCGGCGTGGCCGACCTTCGGCTCATCGCCAGTTCGAAGCACTTCATGCTGCACGAGCCTGGGCTCTTGACGGCGAGCAGTTCGGTGCGGGCGCCGCGATCCTTCTCGGCGACTTGCTTCTCTCCTGGTGCGACGACATGTTCCGCCGAGCCAACCTCGATCCGCTCGTCCTGCACGCCGCCGGAGCAGTGCTGGACCTGTGCAAGTCGGAGGTGGCCGGTGGGCAGTTCCTCGACCTCGTCGCCCAGGCCAAGGGCACCAACTCGGTCGAGGAGGCCGAGCGCGTGATCCGTTACAAGTCCGTCGCCTACACGGTCCTTCGCCCCTTGGATCTCGGAGTAGCCCTAGCGGGCCTTCGCAGCTCCGAGCTGACCTCTGCCCTCGCCGATTTTGGTGCGCCGTTGGGCACCGCCTTTCAATTGCGCGACGACCTGCTGGGGGTGTTTGGAGACCCCCAGGTCACTGGCAAGCCGGCTGGCGACGACTTGCGCGAAGGCAAGCGCACGGTGCTCGTCGCCCGCGCGGCAGAGACCGCCTCGGCCGCTGAGCTACGTCGTCTCAACGGCGCGCTCGGAAACCCCGCTCTCGACCAAGCCGCCGTTGACGATGTGCGCGCGATCATGGAGTCGACGGGTGCGCGGGCCGCGGTGGAGCGCGAGATTCAGATGCACGAGGCGACGGCGGCTCAGGCGCTCGACGACCTCACCGTGCCCGACGGTGCGCGCACCTTTCTCGGCACGCTCCTCGACCGTCTGACCGGACGTACGAGCTAGAACGTCAACATCTGGATGCGACGACGCACTTCCTTGAGCCGGTTGCCCAGAAGCGAGTCGATCGGCCGGCCTTCGAGATAGTCATCCTGGCGATACATCCAAGCCGCGGCTTCCATCTCATCGAAGCCCGAATCCCCCAGCAGGATCAACGTCCCGCCAAGTCCCTTCAATATCTCCCCATCGCGAACGCATTCGGCCGGAACTCGGACCTCACGGGAGCTAGGCGTCTTGACGGCGATGATCTCCTTCTCGCGGGCAAGGTGGCGAATGCGCGTACCCGATACCCCGAGAAGCTTCGAGGCTTGGTTGAGGGTGAGCCAATCGGCCACGCTGTTTTCGAGTTCCAGTGAGCTATCCGTGGGTGAAGACACCCCTCAAGCGTGACACGCCGCTACCGATTTGGGTTCGGTCGGGTGGATACAATCAGCCTGACGGCAGGGGTCCGTCTTTTCGGCATGGACACGATGAGGGGGACGCGCATGGCGGTGAGCAGCGACGAAGCCCTCGTAGGGCGCACCCTCGACGGTCGCTACGTCATCGGCAAGCGCATCGCTCGCGGCGGGATGGCCAGCGTGTTCATGGCAACCGACAAACGCCTTGACCGCGTGGTCGCCGTCAAGGTCATGCATTCGGGTCTTGGCGACGATGACCAGTTCACCGATCGCTTCGTACGCGAGGCACGTTCGGCCGCCAAGCTCAACCATCCCAACGTGGTCTCGGTGTTCGACCAAGGCACCGACGGCGACGTCACCTACCTCGTCATGGAGTACGTCCCCGGTCAGACGCTGCGCGACGTCATGCGCGACGAGGCGCCCATGCCTCCCGGGCGGGCACTGGCGCTGATCGAGCAAGTCTTGATCGCCCTGTCGGCAGCCCACGCTGCCCACCTAATCCACCGCGACGTCAAGCCGGAGAACGTCCTCATCGCACCCGACGGGTCGACCAAGGTCGCCGACTTTGGGCTGGCGCGGGCCGTCAGTGCCGCGACAACCGCCACCGGTGGCACCCTCATCGGGACCGTCTCCTACCTCGCGCCCGAGATCGTCGTCAACGAGGGCGCCGACGCGCGTTCCGACGTCTACGCCTGCGGTGCGGTCCTGTATGAGATGCTCACCGGCTTCAAGCCGCACGCGGGCGACAGCCCAATCCAGGTCGCCTACAAGCACGTCCATGAGGACATCGCCAAGCCGTCCGCGACGATCGAGGGCATTCCCCCCTACGTCGACGCGCTCGTCATACGCGCCACGGCCCGCAACCGCGACCAGCGTTCTGCAGACGCGTCAGTGATGCTCAAGCAGGTCCGTCAGGTCCGGCGCGCGCTCAATGCCGGACTCGAAGACGACCCCGAACTCACGCTGGACCTCCTGCCCTCCGCCATCCGTCACGACGAAGAAGAGACCCAGGCCGTCGATCGTGAGGCAGTCGCCGCGGTGGGCCTCGCCGCTGCTGCGGCCTCGAGCGGCGCCGCCACCGCCGTCGTGGCATCCTCCGCGTCGTCCCCTGAGTCGACCGCAGTAGCGCCCTTCGGGGGCCAGCCCACCAAGCCGCATGCTCCCAACGCGCCCACGGGCCTCCATCCTGCGATGCCCCTGTCCGAGTTCCACCAGGTCAAGAAATCCGCGCCACGGCGACGGCGCGGACTGATCTTGCTCGTCGTCGCCCTTGTGGTGGCTCTGCTCGCCGGCCTTGGTGGTTGGTACTACGGGGTCGGCCGCTACGTCGATGCGCCTCAACTTGTCGGACTGTCCCTCGCCCAAGCGACGAGCGAGGCAAAGGCCGCAGGGTTCACCGTGAACGTCAAGGAAAACGAGTTCGACGAAGAGAT
>JAOPXA010000271.1 GCA_025965395.1 Nocardioidaceae bacterium
CATCCGTACGTCCTGGCTGGAGTTCCGATCGTGGGTATCGAGCCCTCGTGCACAGCGGTGCTGCGTTCCGATGCCGTCGACCTGCTCGACGACCCGCGGGCCGGAGAAGTCGCCGCCGGGGTGTTCACCCTGGCCGAGCTGCTCGCCCGTACGGAGTCGTGGAACCCGCCCGATCTCTCCGGCACCGAGATCGTCGTGCAGCCCCATTGCCACCATGCCTCGGTGATGACCTTCGATGCCGACATGGCGCTCCTGGAGTCGACCGGAGCGTCGATCAACCGCCTCGGGGGCTGCTGCGGCCTCGCCGGCAACTTCGGCGTGGAGAAGGGGCATTACGAAGTGTCCGTGGCGGTGGCAGAGACCCAGTTGCTTCCCGCCGTGCGGCTTGCCGGTGACCGCGCCGTCATCTTGGCCGACGGCTTCTCGTGCCGCACCCAGCTCGACGACTTGGTGCACGTCCAGGCCCTCCACCTCTCCCAGCTATTGGATCGCCCGTGACCCTCGAATTCCTTCCAGAGCTCGCCCGCGCCATGGGGCGTATGACCGATCTAGCCAGCCGGGCCGACGGCACCGAGGACGTTGTGGGCTGCCCCGGCTGGACGACGACGGACCTCGCGGTCCACCTCGGGACGATGCACCGGTGGTCGGCCGCGATCGTGCTGAGCGGTCAGTCGCTCCACACCCCCCGCGTCCTCGCATACGACCCGATTGCCGAGTGGTACGCCGGTACCGCCACGGCACTCCTCACCGCCCTCCAAGCCGTCGTGCCGGACGAGTCGACGCCCAACTTCTCGGGGGTCAATGAGACCGCTGGGTTCTGGCCACGGCGCCAAATGCACGAGACCACGGTCCATGCCGTCGACCTCGCCCAGGCGCTGGGCATCGAGGAGGCCGAGTGGCGACCTGAGGCCGACATTGCCACGGACGGCGTTGACGAGGTGCTCGAGATATTCTTCCCGCGCATGGTCGCGCGAGGCTTTTCGCCCGTCGTCGCCGAGCCGATCGCCCTCCATGCGACCGACACGGGGGACCGATGGGTGATCGCTCCTCCGACGGACTCGACGATGCCTCCGAGCGTTTCGCGGGACCCGCTGGAGTTCGCAGGAGCCACCATCACAGGTTTGGCTGCCGATCTATACTTGAGCCTGTGGCATCGGGTCGATGCTGGCAGGCTGGAGGTCTCGGGCGAAGCCGCTCGGCTTCTGCTCGCGGGTCCCTTGACACCGTGAGGTTGGGCTCGCTCGATTTTGACCCGCGCCACATCAGCAGGTAGTCTTAATCGCCGTGCCTGGGCTCCCCAGGCTGACGTGCGTGCCCCCATCATTTTGAGGGGTGAGCAGCGCGTCGAATCCCATGGCAACACCAGTCAGCAGAAAGAAGTATGTAGTGCCCACGATCAACCAGTTGGTGCGCAAAGGTCGCCAGACCAAGCAGGTCAAGTCGAAGACTCCTGCGCTCAAGGGTTCGCCTCAGCGCCGCGGCGTTTGCACGCGCGTCTACACGACGACCCCCAAGAAGCCGAACTCCGCGCTCCGCAAGGTTGCTCGCGTCAAGCTCTCGAGTGGCACCGAAGTCACTGCATACATCCCCGGCGAAGGTCACAACCTGCAGGAGCACTCGATCGTGCTCGTTCGCGGTGGTCGTGTGAAGGACCTTCCTGGTGTTCGCTACAAGATCATTCGCGGCGCACTTGACACACAAGCGGTCAAGGGTCGCAAGCAGGCTCGCAGCCGTTACGGCGCGAAGAAGGAGAAGCGCTAATGCCACGCAAGGGTCCCGCCCCGAAGCGTCCGATCGATATCGATCCCGTCTACGGAAGCCAGTTGGTCACGCAGTTGATCAACAAGGTTCTCGAAGATGGCAAGAAGCAGGTCGCGCAGCGCATCGTCTACACCGCGCTCGAAGGCTGCCGCGAGAAGAACGGCACCGATCCGGTCGTCACGCTCAAGCGTGCGCTCGAGAACATCAAGCCGTCCCTCGAGGTCAAGAGCCGTCGCGTCGGTGGCGCCACGTACCAAGTCCCGATCGAGGTCAAGGCTGGTCGTCAGACCACTCTCGCACTCCGCTGGTTGGTCAAGTACTCCGCTGATCGTCGCGAGAAGACGATGGCCGAGCGCCTCCAGAACGAGCTCCTCGATGCGTCCAACGGTCTTGGCGGCAGCGTCAAGAAGCGCGAAGACACGCACAAGATGGCTGAAGCCAACAAGGCGTTCGCTCACTACCGCTGGTAAGCGGTTCGCGTCCTAGTTACGGACGCACTCTCACGACACACAGTTTTTTCGACAGGTAAGGGAAGTAGTCACAGGTGGCAATAGATATCACCACCAACCTCAGCGTGGTGCGCAACATCGGCATCATGGCGCACATCGATGCTGGCAAGACCACCACGACCGAGCGCATTTTGTTCTACACCGGTGTCAACTACAAGATCGGTGAGGTTCATGATGGCGGCGCCACCATGGACTGGATGGAACAAGAACAAGAGCGCGGCATCACGATCACCTCTGCTGCAACCACCTGCTGGTGGAAAGATCACCAGATCAACATCATCGACACCCCCGGGCACGTCGACTTCACCGTTGAGGTCGAGCGCTCGCTGCGCGTCCTCGACGGCGCTGTCGCCGTCTTCGACGGAGTCGCCGGTGTCGAGCCCCAGTCTGAAAACGTTTGGCGTCAAGCTGACAAGTACGGTGTTCCGCGTATGTGCTTCGTCAACAAGCTTGACCGCACGGGCGCCAGCTTCGACTTCTGCGTCAAGACGATCCGCGAGCGCCTCGGCGCTGTGCCGCTCGTCCTGCAGGTGCCGATCGGCGCTGAAGGCGACTTCATCGGTGTCGTCGACCTCGTCGGCCAGCGCGCCCTCGTGTGGCGCGGCGAGACCGCGATCGGCGAGGACTACACGGTCGAAGAGATCCCCGCGGACCTCGTCGACGTGGCTGCCGAAGCGCGCACCGCACTCGTGGAGACCCTGGCTGATCACGACGACGAGTTCGCCGAGATCTACCTCGACGGTGGAGAGCTGACCGTCGAGATCATCAAGGCCGCGATTCGTCGCGCCACCCTCGCCGCTTCGCTCAACCCGGGTGTCTGTGGCACCGCGTTCAAGAACAAGGGCGTCCAGCCCCTGCTCGACGCGGTCATCGACTACCTGCCTTCACCGATGGACGTCGGCGACATCGTGGGCCACGACGCCCGCGACGAGACGGTCGAGATCACCCGTGCGCCCAACGAGACTGCGCCGTTCTCGAGCCTCGCGTTCAAGGTCGCCACAGATCCTCACCTCGGCAAGCTCACCTACCTTCGCGTCTACTCCGGTCGCCTGGAATCCGGCTCGTTCGTGCTCAACGTGACGAAGGGCCGCAAGGAGCGCATCGGCAAGATCTACCAGATGCACGCCAACAAGCGCGAAGAAATCGCGAGCGTCGGCGCTGGCCAGATCGTCGCCGTCATGGGCCTCAAAGACACGACGACCGGCGAGACGCTTGCCGATCCGGCCAAGCCAGTCGTGCTCGAGTCGATGACATTCCCCGATCCGGTGATCCAGGTCGCCATCGAGCCGAAGACCAAGAGCGACCAGGAGAAGCTCGGCACCGCTATCCAGCGTCTTGCCGAAGAAGATCCGACGTTCCAGGTTCACACCGACGAAGAGACCGGACAGACGATCATCGCGGGCATGGGCGAGCTTCACCTCGACATCCTCGTCGATCGTATGAAGCGCGAGTTCAGCGTGGAGGCCAACGTCGGCAAGCCGCAGGTTGCTTACCGCGAGACCATCAAGCGACGTGTCGAGAACGTCAGCTACACCCACAAGAAGCAGACGGGTGGATCTGGCCAGTTCGCAAAGGTCAACATCACGATCGAGCCCACGGGCCCGCTCACCGGTGGCGAGGGCGGATACGAATTCGTCAACGACGTGTCCGGTGGTCGCATCCCCCGCGAATACATCCCTTCGGTCGATGCCGGAGCGCAGGACGCCATGCAGTTCGGCGTGCTCGCTGGCTACCCGATGGTCGACGTTCGCGTGATCTTGAACGACGGCGCCTACCACGACGTCGACTCCTCGGAGCTTGCGTTCAAGCTGGCCGGCACCCAGGCATTCAAGGAAGCGGCCCGCAAGGCCGATCCGGTGATCCTGGAGCCTGTTTTCTTCGTCGAGGTCACGACGCCCGAGGATTACATGGGCGACGTCATCGGCGACTTGAACTCCCGCCGTGGCCAGGTCAATGCCATGGAGGAAGCAATGGGCGGCGCCAAGATCATCAAGGCGCTCGTCCCACTGTCCGAGATGTTCGGGTATGTGGGCGACCTGAGGTCGAAGACTTCGGGCCGTGCGTCATACTCGATGCAGTTTGACTCTTACGCCGAGGTTCCCAAGAACGTCGCGGAAGAAATCATCAAAAAGGCCCGCGGCGAATAACAGCGGACCATCTCATAAGTTGGCCTGAGGTTTTCCCTGTCGGGTGACCCCACGGCTTAATTCACGTACATTTCTGCAACATT
>JAOPXA010000283.1 GCA_025965395.1 Nocardioidaceae bacterium
TCGCCAAGCCGCGGAACGTCAGGTGGGAGCGCGCCAAGACATTCTTCTTTGGCGAGAAGACAGGTGCCGCCTTTGAGAATTCGAAGGCCAATGCCCGCCTTCGCCAGACATCGCTCGACTTCCTCGACTCGGCGATTTCCGATCCAGAGCTCCGCAAGGCGCTTACGCCGGACTACGCGTTCAAGTGCAAGCGGGTCGTCCGTTCGAGCGACTTCTATGCAGCCCTCGACAGCGAGCGTGCCGAACTCGTTCCGCGAGCCGTCACCCACGTCACCGCGAACGGCGTCGTCGACGCAGGTGGCGTCGAGCACGCTGTCGACGTCATCGTCATGGCCACTGGATTCGAAGCGGCGAAATACCTCCAGACGATCAACGTCATCGGACGCAACGGCGTCCGCCTTCACGACGCCTGGGGCGACGAGCCCGAGGCGTTTCTCGGCATTTCCTACCCCGACTTCCCGAACTTCTTCATGCTCTACGGACCCAACTCCAACTCCCCGACCGCCTCGATCATCTTCATCTTGGAGACGCAGGCCGACTTCGTGATCCGCCAAGCGCGACGACTCAAGCGCAAGTCGGGCGGTTCGCTGGAGGTCAGGCGCGGGCTCCACAGCCGCTACAACCGCTGGTTGCAGAAGCGCATGACGTCGACCGTATGGATGACTGGCTGCACCAACTACCAGCGCGGACCCACCGGTCGCGTCGTCACCAACTGGCCGCACCATGCACTGTTGTTCTGGGCGCTCACGAAGATGCCCACCTGGATGTCGTCGACGACATCGCCAACACCCCGAACCCGTACCAAAGAACTCATCACCGAAGGAAAATAATGACTGAAGAACGCCCTCTCGCAGAATTGACCCGACTCGACGGCAAGGTTGCCGTCATCACCGGTGGCGGCCAGGGGATCGGCCTCCAAATAGCCCGCCGCTTCTCCGAGGCCGGCGCCCATGTCGTGCTCGCCGACATGAACGAGTCAGTGCACGAGGCTGCCGCAGCACTCGTGGCCGAGGGTCGCTCCGCGTCGTCTGCCGTCCTCAACGTGACCGACGAAGCAGCCAACAGCGCGCTCGCCGCCAAAGTCGCTGCCGAGCAAGGCTCGCTCGACATCTGGGTCAACAACGCGGGCATCTACCCCACGACCCCGGTCATGGACATTCCGACGGCCGAGTGGCAAAGCGTCTTCGACGTCAACGTCAACGGCACCTTCTTCGGAGCACGGGCTGCCGCCAAGCACATGATCGAGCAAGGCAGCGGCGTCATCCTCAACATCAGCTCGACGTCCGGCTTCCGCGTATCGAACGATGGCGTGTCGCACTACGTGGCCTCCAAGCACGCAGTCGGTGGCCTCACCAAAGCCCTCGCTCGTGAGCTCGGCCCGCATGGCATCCGTGTGCTCGCGCTCGCACCGATGCTGACGGTGACTCCCACCGTGATGGCCAACGTGAGCAACACGGCCGCTGCCCAAGGCGACGGTTTCACCGAGGATGCGTTCTTCGCCCGCTACACCGACCGCGTCCCACTCCGCCGCGTCGCGACACCGGACGACATGTCACTCGTCGCCGTGTTTTGTGTTTCCGGCCTCGCCGGGTATGTCACAGGCTCGACGATCGCGGTCGACGGCGGACTGCTCGCCGTCTGACCGCACGTCGACTCCTACGAGTCAGGGTCTGCGAAGCGCTCAGCTTCCTGCGTGCAGGAGGGCAAGCTCTTCGTAGATCTTGTCCGTGGTGTCGCGCTTGCCCCGCGTGAACTCGGCCCCCTGGAGCCAGCCCTCGTCGACCTGATGATCACGCGTCCACTCGATCACCACGGTGCGGCGCACGATGAGCCATGCTCCACCACGAAGCTCGAAGCGATCGACGTACCGCAACCCCACGACGGTGTCGGTCATCGAGTCGTCGTCGTTGCGGCGACGCTCGGTGGCGAGTGCATAGGTCTCGACAACCGCTGCATCTCCGGCAAACTCGACGGTGAAGTTCTGCACCATGTGCTGAGCAACGAGCAACTTGCGCTGGCGTGGGAAGGCGTTGGAGATGAAGAGGTCCACGGAGCCGTTGTAGAGACCGTGGTTGTCGATGGCGCCTTCGTGATAGCACGAGCGAACGAGCGCCTCATCAAGACGATCAATGCCACGGCAGTAGCGCAGCATCACGTCGTAGATCTCCTGACGTGCGGCAAGGGCGGTTGGTGAGTACGGGTCCATGAGGGTCCTCTTTCTGTCCTACAACGTGTCGATCGGATAGGGGTACTTGCGGCTGGTGCCACCGTCGACGGTCAGCACCTGCCCGGAGACGAACGACGCAAGGTCGCTCGAAAGGAACAGCGCAGCGGCCGCGATGTCTTGAGGCAATGCGACGCGATCGAGGGGCGCATTCTTGGCCCAGTACGCGCGGCGCTCTTCGCCAATTTGCGCAGAGAGGCGCGGCGTCCACACGAGTCCCGGGGCGATCGCGTTGGTGCGCACGTTGAGGGGACCGAACTCGACCGCTGCGGTCTTGACGAGCGAGATGAGGCCGGCCTTCGCCGCTCCGTAGCTTGCGTTGCGCGGAGCACCGTTGAGTCCGGTGACCGAGGCAATGAACACGAGGGATCCGCCGCCGTCGCCTGCAAGCGCCGCTGAGCCCATCTGCGCGAGGAGGAATGCGTGGCGCAGGTTGATCCGTTGCGCGTGCTCCCAGTCCTCGTCGTCGGTCTCGGCGATCGACTTGAAGTTCGACATGCCGATGATGTCGACGATGCCCGCGAGCGCGCCGAAGCTGGCTCGGGCCAGGTCGAGAGCTTCCTGCACCCCTGAGCGTTCGCACATGTCAGCCACCAGCGCGACGCCACCGACCTCCGCGGCCACCTGCTGAGCGAACTCTTCGACAACGTCGACGCACAGCACCTTTGCGCCGGCCGACGCCAATGCATGAGCGGTCTGGCGGCCGATCCCCTGGCCGGCTCCAGCGACAACGAATCCCCGGCCCGCGAGCGCGAGCATGTCGCGATAATTCGGCACGGGGCTCGTGTCGGGGATTGGTTTCATTCATTTAACCTATAACGCGGTTGGGTCACGACCCCTCACCCTCACGCCCCTCGACGCAAGAATCTGCATGCGTTCCGCCGGGGCAGGACGCATGCAGATTCTTGGGTTCAGGAATGGGCGTTCAGGCCGTGGGGAGCTCCCACGGGACGCGGCTGCGGTCCTGACCGATGAGGCGGGCGAGGGTGTAGCGGTGGACCTCGTCGGGTCCGTCGTAGATGCGGGCGTAGCGCGCACGGCGGTACATCGCGTCGAGCGGTGTATCCGGCGTGACGCCGAGCGCGCCGTGAACCTGGATGGCACGGTCGATGACGTCGTGGAGGTACTTCGCACCGCGGACCTTGATCATGCCGATCTCTAGGCGCGCGCGCGAGCCGGTGTCGACCTTCTCGGCCGCAGCAATGACGGCGGCGCGGTGGTAGAAGATGTCCATCGCAGACTCGGCGATGAAGCCCTGGATCTCGCCCTTTTCGATCAGCAGCGAGCCGTGGGTGTAGCGGAAGTTGGCGCGGTCGACCATGAGCTCGAAGGCGCGTTCCATCTGTCCGAGCCAGCGCATGGCGTGGAAGATGCGGCCGGGTCCGAGGCGGCGCTGGCCGATGATGAAGCCGTTGCCGCGCTCACCCAGGAGGTTCGTGTAAGGCACACGAACGTTGGTCAGACGGATCTCGCAGTGGTCCCCCATGATGGTCTGCTCGGTGCCGAGCGTTGGGACTGAACGAACGATCTCGTAGCCAGGACTGTCGGTCGGGACAATGATCGCCGACACGCGGCGGTGACGGTCGGCCTCGGGGTCGGTGACCGCGAAGATCGTGGTGAATGCGGCGATGTTGGCGCCGGTAGTGAACCACTTGTGGGCGTTGATGACCCACTCGTCGCCATCGAGGACGGCGGTCGAGGCGATGAGCGTGGGGTCGGAGCCAGCGACGTCGACCTCGGTGAGGCCAACGGACGAACGGATCTCAGCCGAGACAAGCGGCTTGAGCCACTTCTCGCGCTGCTCGTCGCTGGCGTTCTCGTTGAGCATGAGCGAGTCCTGCATCGACCAGGTGCCGACAGCCTTTTGACCGAAGAACGAACGGCCGATGACCTCGTTGAGGAGTGCGGTCTCCATGAAGGAGCGGCCGCCACCACCCATGGATGCGGGGTGGCCGAGCGCCCAGATCTCACGCTTCTTGGCTTCGTCGCGCAGCTTGTTGAGGACCGCGGTGCCGGCTTCGCCGCCCGCAGTCATCTCGTCTTCGGCGGGGATAACTTCGTTGTCGATGAAGTCCTTGACCTGCGCCCGCAGCTCGTCGAAAGGTACACCCATAGTTGTCAAATCTCCTTAAACGGTTTGCGACGCATCTACAGGGCTCGTGATGAGCCCGAGGTCCTCGAGGATTGCCGCTGCTTCCTCGAGATGTAGTGGGACAGTGGATCCCAAGAACTGCATTTCTTCGGTGACTTCAGACTCAGACCGGCCATGCGTTCCACGCAGGTAGATGGCGTCCTTGATGATCGCCGCCCGCCAGTTCTCGAAGGCGAGATAGAACGGCAAGTTCTCCATCGTGCGTCCGGTGAGGGAGCCATAAAGGTCACTGAGCTCAGCCGAACTGAGATAGCCCGGCTTCTGCGAGATGGTCTGCGCGCGGTGCGTGACGTGCTTGACGGTCGGAGCCCAGTACACCAAAAGGTGCGCGAGGTCGGTCAGCGGATCACCGATCGTCGACATCTCCCAGTCAAGGATCGCCTTGACCGATGTGGGGGACTCGACGTCGAGGATGACGTTGCCCAGGCGATAGTCGCCGTGCACCAGGGTGGTCGACAGCTGGGGCGGAAGGTCACGCAGCAGGACTTCGCCGAGAGCCTCGACCTGGGGGAAGTCGCGGTGCTCGACCGAGCGCCACTGGCGCAGCCAGCTGTTGATACGGCGCTTGAGAAAGTCTTCGGGCTTGCCGAAGTTTTCGAGATCGATGTCGTCGGGACCGATTTCGTGCAGCTTGGCCAACGTCTCGATCATGGAGTGCGAGGCCTCGTTGGCCTGCTTCTCCCCCAGAATCTCGGCGTCCTCGGGCATGTGAATGACTGAACCCTGCTTGAAGTCCATGACGTAGAAGGGTGCGCCCACGATGTCATCATCGGGATAGTAGGCGAACGTCTCGGGGATCGGAAGGTCCTTGCCCTTGAGCGCGTCAAGGATGCGAAACTCGCGGTGCATGTCGTGAGCACGCGGCGCAGAGGGGCCAAGGGGCCGACGTCGCAAGACATACTGCCGGTCGTCGAGATTGATCAGGTAAGTGAGGTTGGAGGCTCCACCAGCGAGCAGCTTGACGGAAAGATCTGTGAAATCAGGAACCTTGCCCTTGAGGAATGCTGCGAGCGCATCGTGGTCAACAAGTTCCAGAGCCTCAGTTGTCGCGTCCTGCGCCATGGGTTCTCCCTGCTTGCCGCAACCTCGCGGCGCGGTCTCCAATGTTGCGAAGGCATGACTCGCTAGATCCTTCTTAGTTTAATCATATCACTGTATGGGTGATACGTCATCGGTGCGAGCAAGGTCAATTGGGGTGACGGTCATTTCGGGTCGCGCACGCGCCGCGGCACTGCGAGACTTGAACGATGATCTCAACCCCGCGTAAATGCCTCGTGACGGGCGCGACCGGCTACGTCGGTGGGAGGCTCGTGCCCGAGCTCCTCAAGGCCGGGTACGACGTGCGCGTCATGGTGCGCGACGTTCGCAAGGCACAGGCCCACGAGTGGTCCGGTGACGTCGACATAGCCGAGGCAGACGCAACGGACGCACAGCAAGTGGCCGCAGCACTCGAGGGCGTGGACGTGGCGTACTACCTGCTTCACTCCATCGGCTCCGGCGACAACTTCATGGAGATCGAACGCCAGATAGCAGAGACGTTTGCGGCGGAATCCAAGCGGCAGGGAGTGCAGCGCATCATCTACCTCGGTGGCATGGACCCCGAGGGCGAGCGGCTTTCGGAGCATCTCCAGTCACGACGACAGGTCGGCGAGATCTTGCTGGGCTCAGGCGTGCCTACGGCGGCGCTTCAGGCTGGCATCATCATCGGTTCGGGTTCGGCATCCTTTGAGATGCTTCGCTACCTGACCGAGCGGTTGCCGGTCATGGTGACGCCGAAGTGGGTGCACACGCGCATTCAGCCCATCGCGATCCGCGACGTGCTCCGCTACCTCGTGGGGTCAGCCGAGTTGCCGGAAAGCGTCAATCGTACGTTCGACATCGGCGGACCAGACGTCCTCACCTACTTCGAGATGATGCAGCGCTACGCCAAGGTGGCCGGACTGGCCAAGAGACGCGTGCTGCCCGTGACGGATCTGACGCCCGGCCTCTCCAGTCACTGGATCGGGCTCATCACGCCGGTGCCCGCGGGCCTCGCGCGACCGCTCGTCGAGTCACTCAAGAACACGGTCGTCGCGGGGGATCGCGACATCGCCGACTACGTGCCCGATCCACCCGATGGCCTCATCGGTTTCGACCGATCCGTCGAGCTCGCCTTGACCAAGATCCAGAATCTCGACGTGCCGACGCGTTGGTCTTCCGCTGCTACTGCTGGGGCCCCGTCCGAAGGATTGCCCACCGATCCGGACTGGGCCGGCGGCTCGCTCTACAAGGACGAGCGGACTCGCGAAGTGCATGCGTCTCCGGAGAATCTGTGGAAGATCATCGAGGGAATCGGCGGCACCAATGGCTGGTATTCTTGGGGACTCGCCTGGTGGGTGCGCGGGCTTCTCGACCGTATGGTCGGCGGTCCCGGGCTGCGTCGCGGACGACGAAACGCCAACGATCTCGTGGTCGGCGATGCTCTCGACTTCTGGCGGGTCGAGGAGACCGATGACAAGAGCCTGCTGCGACTTCGGGCCGAGATGAAGGTGCCCGGCCTGGCGTGGCTCGAGATGGATGTGGGTTCGACCGAGGGCGGCACGACGACGTTCCACCATCGGGCGTTGTTTCATCCACGTGGACTGTTCGGTCACCTCTATTGGTGGTCGATCCTGCCGTTCCACGGGATCATCTTCGGTTCCATGCAGCGCAACATCGCCAAGGCCGCCGAAGCGCTCGAGGCCGCGGGCTAGCGGGTTGAGCCGCAAGTCAGCGGGTTGAGCCTGTCGAAACCGCAAGTCAGCGGGTTGAGCCTGTCGAAACCGCAAGTCAGCGGGTTGAGCCTGTCGAAACCGCGAGCCAGCGGGTTGAGCCTGTCGAAACCGCGAGCCAGCGGGTTGAGCCCGTCGAAACCGCAAGCCAGCGGGTTGAGCCTGTCGAAACCCACACCTGACACCATGGACCCATGTCCGTCACCCTCGTCGCCAAAGACCTCGCCGGCGGGCATGGGCACCGCATCCTGTTCGACAACCTCGACCTGACGATCGCTCCCGGCGATGTCGTGGGGGTTGTCGGTGCCAACGGCGCGGGCAAGTCGACACTGCTCCGCATACTCGCAGGAATCGACCCCGCGGAGTCAGGCAGCGTCGCGCTCGCTCCCACCGATGGTTTCGTCGGCTGGCTTCCGCAAGAGCACGAACGCGTCGCGGGCGAAACCGTCGCTGCATACATCGGACGAAGGACGGGTGCCGCCGAAGCAACCGCACGTATGGACGCCGCTGCGGACGCCCTGGGCGAGGGGACGGCTGGCGCCGACGACGCCTACTCCTCAGCCCTGGACCACTGGATGGTGACCGGAGCAGCCGACCTTGACGAACGCATCCCGACGACCCTGGGCGAGCTCGGCCTCTCCGCACCCGGCGACGCGCATGAGGTCACGGCGGCGAGCCTCATGACCTCACTTTCTGGAGGTCAAGCCGCCCGCGTGGCCCTCGCTGCGCTCCTGCTCAGTCGCTTCGACATCGTGTTGCTCGACGAGCCCACGAACGATCTGGACCTCGACGGTCTGGAGCGTCTCGAGCGGTTCGTGCGCGGGCTGCGAGGCGGCGCCGCCCTCGTCTCGCATGATCGCGAGTTCCTCGCTCGATGCGTGACCAAGATCGTCGAGCTGGACTTGGCGCAGAACTCCACCACGGTCTACGACGGTGGGTATGAGTCCTTCCTCGAGGAGCGCGCCACGTCTCGACGCCACGCCCGCGAGAACTACGAGGAGTTTGCCGGCAAGAAGGCCGACCTTGTGGCGCGGGCGCGTACGCAGCGGGAATGGTCGAGCCAGGGCGTGCGAAACGCGATGAAGAAGGCGCCCGACAACGACAAGATCCGGCGCAAGGCCGCCACCGAGTCAAGCGAGAAGCAGGCGCAGAAGGTTCGTCAGATGGAGAGTCGCATCGCGCGGCTGGACGAGGTCGACGAGCCGCGCAAGGAGTGGCAGCTGCAGTTCACGATCGGGGAGGCGGGCAGCTCCAGCACCGTGGTGTCAACGCTTCGCGATGTCGTCGTGCGCCGGGGCGACTTCGTACTCGGACCCGTGTCGCTCCAGGTCAACCGCGGCGACCGGATCGGCATCACCGGACCCAATGGCGCGGGCAAGTCGACGCTGCTGCGATTGCTGCTGGGCCACCAGATTCCTGATGAAGGAGCGGCAAGTCTTGGCGCGAGCGTGGCGATCGGAGAGATTGATCAGGCCCGGTCGCTGCTTCTCGGCGACGCTCTGCTGCACGAGGCGCTGGAGGCTGAGCTGCCCGAATTGCCGGCTGCTGAGGTGCGGACGTTGCTGGCGAAGTTTGGGCTGCGGGCCGATCACGTGTCGCGTCCCGTCGACAGCCTGTCTCCCGGCGAGCGCACGCGAGCAGCGCTGGCTCTGCTGCAGGCACGCGGTGTCAACCTCCTGGTGCTCGACGAGCCGACCAACCATCTCGATCTACCGGCGATCGAACAGCTTGAGGAAGCCATCGACGCGTACACCGGCACGTTGCTGCTGGTGACGCACGACCGTCGGATGTTGGAAAACGTACGGCTCGATCAGCACTGGATCGTGGACGCCGGGAGCGTATCCGTCAGCTAGCGGTGCTCGACCGCGCTTGCCACCAACGCCACCCGGCGGTCACGATGACAGCGCCAACCACCGAACCGACGATGCCGCTGGCCCGCAGGTGAATGCCGTCGCCAGCTATCAGGCTGATGAGGAGACCTCCGACGAACGAGCCGATGATGCCAGCGGCAAAGGCCAGGCTCCAGTCGATACCCGCGGAGGACTTGCCGAGGATAAGTTGGGCGGCGGCGCCAATGATCATGCCGAAGAGGATGATCGCGATGATGAGCATGCGAGAAGCATAAAGGCCCGGCCCCCACCAGCGGAATGAAGGGGTTGTGGGGAACAGTTCAGCGCGCAGGCAGGCCGAGCTTGGCGCGTCCAGCGTCATACAGCTCCACGACGGCAGTTCGGATTGCCGCGCGATTTGAGATGGGCGCCAACCAGGCCACCTTCACTTCGAGGCGTTCGCTGCCGACGGTGGCGTCCCAATAGCCAGCGTCGGAGTCGAGGCCAGTCATCTGGGCCGCTGTCGCGGTTGGTTCGGCAAAGGCTTGCACGATCACGAGGCTGTCATCGGGATGGTCGGCGTTCATGTGGGCGGCAACGGCATCGACGATGTCGGGTGGGAATTCGGTCACGCAGTCAACGTATCGCTCTCCGCGGGTTGAGCTTGATCAAAACCTTGTTGGTATGCGTGTTTTTGGGGTGTCGGTGGTGGCGTCTAGGGTGTGAATATGGCCGGGATTGCAGCGCTTTTACGTCAGGTGAGTGATCTGATGGATCTCGTATGCGCGGCCGACCTCGACGAGCTTGCTGGTGGTGAGATCCCAGGCGTGATCGGGCTGAACCAGGCGGTGCAGGCCAAGGTTCAATCCACCGGGCTACGGTTGGCGCTGGTGGCAGATCGCAGGAATGTCGCTCAGCGTGAGGGTGCCGGCACGACGCAAGCGTTCATCGCGAGATCCCAAGGTGTCTCCATGCGTGAAGCAGGCAAAGAGCTCCAACTCGCCCGAGACCTCGAAGGCGCACCCCAAACACAGGCCGCCCTCAACGACGCGGGAGAGACGGGGGTGTCATAGGACAAGGCCCAGGTGTTCGCCCGGGCTATGGCGAAGCTGCCCGGATTCATCCGCGACGAGCAACGCACGGTGATCGAAGCGGACCTGATCTCCGCCGCGCAAGCCCATTCGGTTGAGGATCTGCGGCGTGCTGCTAAACGTGCGACCGAGGTCATCGACACCCGGTTGGCTGACAAGCTCGAAGGCCAGATGCTCCGCCACGAAGAACAGAACGCGTTCCACCAGTCCACGTTCTGGATGAGTGA
>JAOPXA010000316.1 GCA_025965395.1 Nocardioidaceae bacterium
GAGCGCGTGCTCGTGACGACGCTCACCAAGAAGATGTCGGAGGAGCTCACGGAGTTCCTCGGGGAGTCGGGCGTGCGCGTCCGCTACCTGCACTCCGACGTCGACACGCTGCGACGGGTCGAGCTGCTGACCGAGCTGCGCCAGGGCGTCTACGACGTGCTCGTGGGCATCAACCTCCTGCGCGAGGGCCTCGACCTGCCTGAGGTGTCGCTCGTCGCCATCCTCGACGCCGACAAGGAGGGCTTCCTCCGCTCGTCGACCTCGCTCATCCAGACGATCGGCCGCGCCGCCCGCAACGTGTCGGGCCAAGTGATCATGTATGCCGACAAAATCACCCGCTCCATGGACCAGGCGATCGAAGAGACCAATCGGCGACGCGAGAAGCAGGTCGCCTACAACCTCGAACACGGCATCAGCCCGACTCCGCTGCGCAAGAAGATCGCCGACATCACCGACATGCTCGCGCGTGAGGATGCTGACACCCAAAACCTCCTCGCGGCGACGGGCGATCGGCGCCGCAAGGGCGCCCCGGTGCCGCTCGGGCAGCATACGAAGGCCTTGGCCGATCGACCCGCGGGCGACCTTGCCGAGCTGATCTCGATGATGAGCGATCAGATGCACGCGGCCGCCGCCGAGCTCCAGTTCGAGCTTGCCGCGCGGCTCCGCGACGAGATCTCCGACCTGAAGAAGGAGTTGCGCCAGATGGTCGAGGCGGGTGTCTCCTAGGCCTCGACGGACGCCCGCGGGCCGACGATGACTCCGCGAGCGCGATTGGCTTCGATCCAGTCCTGAAGGATCTGCACGTCCTGCGCGATCGCCTGCATGGCGCCTTCGAGCAGCGGCAGGTCAGGGTCGGCAGGTAGGCCCTCGCCGAGGAGGTAAAGCTGCCAGCTGTACCACGTCAGCGACGTCAGAAGACCAGGGATCGGATTGCCGTTCTCGTCGAACTTGGGGATCAATTCGATCTCCGCGAACAGCCGCCTCTCGTAGTCATACGCCTCGTCGACCGTGCCGTCGACAAGCCGGGCCGGGAGATCGGGCTCAACGCATACGGGCCTGCCGAGGCCGATCAGATCAGTGGCACCCGTTGCGAGCGCCTCTTCGATCCCTCCGCGCGTGCGGAAGCCTCCCGTCACCATGAGAGGCATGGTGGCGATCTTGCGGATGGACTCTGCGTACTCGAGGAAGTAGGCCTCGCGCTCGCGGGTGCTTTCCTTGACGACGGGTGCCGCTTCGTCGTCTTCGCCGAACATACCCATCTGCTCGTACGTGCCTCCGGAGATCTCCAGCAAGTCGAGCGATTCTTTGTTGAGCATCGCCACCACCGCAAGACTTTCGTCGTGGGTGAAGCCACCACGCTGAAAATCGGCAGAGTTGAGCTTGATCGAAATCGGGAACGTGGGGCCGACCGCTTCGCGCATGGCACGGAGCGTCTCGATGCAGAAACGCGAGCGGTTCTCCAGCGAGCCACCCCAGCGATCAGTGCGCTTGTTCGTGAGGGGTGAGAGGAATTGCGAGACGAGGTAGCCGTGCGCTCCGTGCAGCTGTACGCCGGTGAATCCGGTCTCCTTGGCGACCTTCGAGGCGTAGGCGAAGCGCGCGATCGCGTCGAGGATCTCCTCTTCGGTCATGGCCCGAGGCGTGCAGAAGTGGTCTCCGAGGTCGACCGGGATGGCCGACGGTGCCAAGGGTTCGGAGTTGATGGAGGAGTCGGTCTGGCGTCCGTTGTGCACGATCTGCATCCAGAACTCGTTGCCTCCGGCGCGACCTGCTGCGGCAAGACGGACGTACGACTCACGGTCTTCCTTGCCGTCGATGACCATGCTGCCCGGGCGGTTGACGTGGTCGCGGTCGACCATCACGTTGCCCGACAGGATGAGGCCGCTACCACCGTGCGCCCATGCCGTGTAGAGCCGGATGAGTCGCTCGTCTGGATTGTTGTAGACATCTGCCAGACCCTCGCTCAGCGCTGCCTTGACGAGTCGGTTGGGCAGGACGGCGCCGCCGGGAAGTGTGAACGGCTGGGCCATGAGGTTCTGAGTCAACGGTCTCTCCATCGGATATTTGGTACAACTGTCCAACTGTGGCGCTCGTCACACTAGCCGCGGCTCGTTGTGATCGTCAACCAGCCGCGCAGTAGCGCATTCCTGCGAATCCGCACGGCTTGTCGCGATGTGAGATGGCGGGCGCTGCGGTTCGCTGACGCCCATATTGGAGTGGCGGGGACCCTCCTCGCCCGTCTCCAGGGAGTGATCATGACTGTCACCGATGAGTTCGTCGAAGCCAACAAGACCTATCAACAGAGTTTCAAGGGCCCGCTTCCCTTGCCGCCGGCCCGGCACATTGCCGTCGTGGCGTGCATGGACGCGCGTCTGGATCCCGCCAAGATCCTCGGCATCAACGAGGGCGACGCCCACGTCATCCGCAACGCTGGTGGCGTCGTCACTGAAGATGTACTGCGGTCACTTGCCATCAGTCAGCGACTCCTCGGCACCGAAGAGATCGTGCTGATTCACCACACCGACTGCGGCATGGTCACTTTCACCGATGACGCCTTCCGTACGGGGATCGAGGCCGAGGTGGGTATTCGCCCGTCGTGGTCGGCCGAAGCGTTCCCGGAGCCGGGTGCTGATGTCGTGCAGTCGATCAACCGCATCAAGGCATCGCCGTTCGTGCCGTACAAGGACATGATCCGCGGCTTCGTCTTCGACGTCGCGACCGGTGCCATCAACGAGGTCGGAGTCGCCTAACACGGCGTGTCCTCGCGGCACTGTGGTCCCCGAGTGGCTGGGCTGGCAAAGTGCTGAAACAATGGTGCGTGGAGGGGAGTATTCCTTCGTCTCGGTGTCGTCAACACGGTCGTCCATACGATCCGGCGCCGCGAGTCGCTTAGGCGGCGGGAGAGACCTCCGGCGAGAAGTCATTTCTACCGGTGGCTTGCATACCTATGAACGTTTCTGCCCTTGAGTGGGGCATCACCATTGGCGTCACCGTCGCCGTGTTGCTGTTCGACGTGATCGTCATTGCCCGCAGACCCCATGAGCCGACGCTCAAAGAGTGCGCCATCGCGTTGGGCGTCTACATCTCGTTGGCGGTCGCCTTCGGCGCTTGGGTCTGGATGTACCACGGCCACGACTTCGGCGTTGAGTTCTACGCCGGGTGGTTGACCGAATACAGCCTGTCGGTCGACAACCTCTTCATCTTCATCATCATCATGGGCAGCTTCGCGGTGCCCAAGAAGTATCAGCAAGAAGCGCTCATGGTCGGCATCGTGCTCGCGCT
>JAOPXA010000321.1 GCA_025965395.1 Nocardioidaceae bacterium
ATCGCCGAAGAGCTGTTCATCAGCGAGAACACCGTCAAGAACCACATCCGCAACATCTTGGAAAAGCTGCAGCTCAAGTCGCGCATGGAGGCGGCCATGTATGCGGTGCGCAGCAACCTGCTCGACCGGTGACTGAACAGCTCACCACGCTGCAGGCCCGTCGCATCGCGTTGGGTGCTCAAGGGTTCACCAAGGCCGCGCCGACCCAACCGTCGCGCCGCCACCTCAATCAGGTCGTCGATCGGCTCGGGTTCTTCCAGATCGACTCGGTCAACGTGCTCACCCGTGCCCATCTCATGCCGCTCTACTCGCGGTTAGGCGCCTATGACACCGAGCTCGTGCACCGTGCCTACGGCCGTGCGCCTCGCCGACTTGTCGAGTACTGGGCCCACGAGGCGGCGCTGCTGGATGTCGCTCTCTATCCCGCCATGCGATTTCGTATGGAGAGCGACGAGATGTGGGGTGGCATCGCGGCCGCGGGCCGAGACAATCCTGAGCTGGTGGCTTGGGCGCTCGAAGAGGTCCGTGCTCGCGGCCCGATCACCGCGCGCGAGATGGAGATCGATCTGCCGCGCAACAAGGATCACTGGGGATGGAACTGGTCCCTGACCAAGCTGGTCCTCGAATTCTTGTTCTACCGCGGGCTCGTCACGTCCGCGCGCCGCAACTCCGCCTTCGAGCGTGTCTACGACCTGCCCGAGCGGGTGCTTCCGGCCGAGGTGTTGGCGGCCGCACCACTCGACTCCGCGTCAGCGCATCGCCAACTCGTGCTTCATGCGGCGCGGGCCCACGGTGTCGGCACCGAGCAGTGCCTACGCGACTACTTTCGCCTCAAGCCTGGGCCCACGCGGCTCGCGGTCGCCGAGCTGGTCGAGGCCGGAGAGTTGATGCCGGTCGGCATCCGTGGCTGGAACCGTCCGGCATACCTGCATCGTGAAGCAGCACGCCCGCGCGTGGTGCGCGCCCGAGCACTGCTCAGTCCCTTCGACCCGTTGGTCTTCGAGCGCACCCGCACCGAGCAGTTGTTCGGGTTTCGCTATCGCATCGAGATCTATGTGCCCGAGGGAAAACGCGTGCACGGCTACTACGTGCTGCCGTTCTTGCTGGGCGACAGTCTCGTCGCACGCGTCGACCTCAAGGCCGACCGAGCGCGCGGCACGCTTGTCGTGAAGGCGGCGTTCGTCGAGCCCGGTGCTCCCGCTCATACGGCCAGCGAGCTCGCAGCAGAGCTCCATGTGCTGGCAGGTTGGCTCGGCCTCGACGATGTCGAACCTCCTGCACGCGGTGATTTCGCCGTGGAACTCTCACGCGCTCTCGAGTCGTTGTAGCGAGTGGGCCTAGGGCGGTGCACGCATGTCGCCTAGGATGGTGAGGCTTAACCACAGATCAGGAGCTCAGGCACGTGCCTAAAGTCATCGACAAAATCCTACGCATAGGCGAAGGCAAGATCCTCCGCCAGCTCGAAGCGATCTCCAAGCAGGTCAATCGCCTGAGTGACGACTTCGCCGAGATGAGCGACGAGGACCTCCAAGGCATCACCGAGGAGTTCCGCGAGCGACTCGAAGCCGGTGCGACGATCGACGAACTCATGCCCGAAGCATTCGCTGCCGTTCGGGAAGCCGCCTCGCGCGTCCTTGGCCAGCGGCACTTCGACGTCCAGATCATGGGTGGTGCCGCGCTCCACCTCGGCAACATCGCAGAGATGAAGACTGGCGAGGGCAAGACCCTCGTGGCCACGCTCCCCAGCTATCTCAACGCGCTCAGTGGCGACGGCGTGCACGTCGTGACCGTCAACGACTACTTGGCCAAGTACCACGCCGAGTGGATGGGTCGCGTCTATCACTTCCTCGGCATGACCGTGGGCATGGTGCTGCCGAGCATGTCGCCAGCCGAGCGACGCGTCGCCTACGCCGCCGACATCACGTACGGCACCAACAACGAGTTCGGATTCGACTACCTGCGCGACAACATGGCCGACAACTTGGCTGATTGTGTCCAACGTGGTCACAACTTTGCCATCGTTGACGAGGTCGACTCGATCCTCATCGATGAGGCCCGCACGCCGCTCATCATCTCCGGTCCGACCGAGGAAGAGGTGCAGTGGTATGGCGAGTTCTCCAAGCTCGTCAAGGGCATGAAGATCGATGTCGACTACGAGGTCGACGAGAAGAAGCGCACCATCTCGGTCCTTGAGGACGGCATCGAGAAGGTCGAAGACCACCTCGGCATCGGCAACCTCTACGACGCGGTCAACACGCCCCTGATCAGCTTCCTCAACAACGCGATCAAGGCCAAAGAGCTTTTCAAGAACGACAAGGACTACATCGTTGTCGATGGTGAGGTCCTGATTGTCGACGAGCACACGGGTCGTGCACTGGAGGGCCGTCGCTACAACGAGGGTCTCCACCAGGCGATCGAGGCCAAGGAAGGCGTGACGATCCGCGAGGAGTATCAAACGCTCGCCACGATCACCTTGCAGAACTACTTCCGTCTCTACAGCAAGCTGGGCGGCATGACCGGCACGGCAATGACCGAGGCGTCGGAGTTCGACAAGATCTACAAGCTTGGTGTCGTCCCGATCCCGACCAACAAGCCCGTCGCGCGCACCGATCAGCCCGACCTCGTCTATCGCACCGAAGAAGCGAAGTTCGACGCTGTGGTCGAGGACATCGCAGAGCGACACGAGAACGGCCAGCCGATTCTGGTGGGCACGACGAGCGTCGCCAAGAGCGAGCGGTTGTCCAAGCTGCTCAAGAAGCGCGGTATCCAGCACGAGGTCCTCAACGCGAAGGCGCACGAGCGCGAGGCGGCCATCGTGGCCCTCGCCGGGCACAAGGGAGCCGTGACGGTGGCGACCAACATGGCCGGGCGCGGCACCGACATCATGCTCGGCGGCAACGTCGAGTTCCTCGCCGACCAAGATCTTCGCAAGAAGGGGCTCGACCCGATCGACACCCCTGAAGACTACGAAGCGGCGTGGAGCGGCGCGGTCGAGGCTGCTCAGGCCGCGGTCCAGGCCGAGCACGATCAAGTCACGGACGCGGGTGGCCTCGCCATCATCGGCACGGAGCGCCATGAGTCGCGACGCATCGACAACCAGTTGCGCGGCCGTGCCGGACGCCAGGGAGATCCTGGCGAGTCACGGTTCTATCTGTCCCTCGAGGACGACCTCATGCGGCTCTTCAAGTCCGATTGGGTCGATTGGGTCCTCACGACCATGAAGATCCCCGACGACGTCCCGATCGAGAACAAGCGGGTCACCGGTGCCATTGCGTCGGCGCAGGCTCAGGTCGAGGCGCAGAACTTCGACACCCGCAAGAACGTCCTCAAGTACGACGATGTCATGAGTCGCCAGCGCGAAGTCGTCTACGCCGAGCGCCGTCGCGTGCTCGAAGGCGAAGACCTGCGCGAATGGGTCCGCACGATGATCGGCAGCGTCGTGAGCGCCTATGTCTCGGGAGCCACCGAAGGGTTCTCCGAGGAGTGGGATCTCAACCAGCTGTGGACGGCGCTCAAGACTCTCTACCCGATCGCCCTCACCATCGAAGAGGTGGAGGAGTCGGTCGGCGGGCGCGGTGGCCTCGATCGCGAGATCCTGACCGAGATCGTGACCGAGGATGCGCTGGCCGCATACGACGTCCGCGAGGAAGAGCTCGGTGTCGAGGTGACGCGCGAGCTCGAGCGCCGCGTGGTGCTCAGCGTGCTCGACCGCAAGTGGCGCGAGCACCTCTATGAGATGGACTACCTGCGTGAAGGCATCGGACTACGCGCCTACTCCCAGCGGGACCCGCTGGTGGAGTATCAACGCGAGGGCTTCGAGCTCTTCACCGCCATGATGGAAGGCATTCAGGAAGAGTCCGTCGGTTACCTCTTCAACCTCAACGTCGAGATCGACGTCGAGGGCGAAGACGAGCACGAGCACGTGCACGATCCGTCGACACCACACATTCACGCCAAGGGACTCGAGGCAAAAGAGCGCGGAGCACTCACGTACTCGGCTCCTAACGAGGACGGCTTGAGTGAAGCGTCGGTCGTAGCCGAGGGCGATGAGTCCGAATCCGAGCGCATCGAGCGGATCCGTCAGCAGAAGATCAAGGCCAAGCAACGCCAGAAGGCCAAAGCCGGTCGCAGCGCGCGGAAGAAGACGCGCTA
>JAOPXA010000324.1 GCA_025965395.1 Nocardioidaceae bacterium
CCATGATCGGCTCGATCAGCTGCACGGCCGGCTTTCGCGGGTGCCCGTTCATCAACGCGGCCGCCGAGTACCCCGATGCAGCCCATCCGGCCCGTCGGATTGTCGACGAGCATCGGGCGTGGCTCACCGATCAGGTGAGCGAGGTCTTGGCTGAGTTGGGCGTCGAATCCGTCGGCACGAAGGCTGACCAGCTCATGATGCTGCGCGATGGCGCCATGGTCGCCGGGTACGTCGGTCGTCGCCCCGCCGAGGTCGAAGCGGCCGTCGTCGCAGCGGGCAAGGCGATCATCGGCGCCTAGGTGGGGCGGGATTTCAGGGTGCGGTCGCGCGTTGCGTCATAGAGGTATGACTCGCGGCCGTCTCGCGCGGCAGCGTCAAGGGCGTAGCCCACGAAGATTACGGCCGCCTGGCGCAAACCTGCCGCTTCGACCTGGTCGGCGATGTCGGTCAGCGTGCCCGTCAAGACCAGCTCGCTCGGCTGCGACGCATTGGCGACCACGGCGACGGGGCAACTGGCCCCGTAGTGCTCGACCAGCTCCTCGGCGATGACCCGTATGCGCGTGATCGCCAGGTGAAGCACCAACGTGGCGCGGGTCGCGGCGAAGTTCGCCAGGGCTTCGGTATCGGGCATCGCCGTCGAACGGGCCTGGGTGCGCGTCAGCACCACGGACTGCGTCAGCTTGGGCACCGTCAGCTCCTTGCCGAGCAACGCAGCGGCGGCTGCGTACGCCGGAACACCCGGCGTGACGTCCCACGGAATGCCCAGCGCATCCAACCGGCCGGTCTGCTCGGCGAGCGCCGAATAGAGGGACGGATCCCCCGATGCCAAGCGCACGACGTCCTTGCCCTCGGCGTGCGCACCTGCGAGGTGGGCGACGATCTGATCAAGGTCGAGGTCTTGCGTGTCGACGGCAACGGCCTCGGGTCGCAGGTGCGACAGCACGGCGGCATCGATGTAGGTGCCCGGATACAGGCACACGTCAGCGGCGCCCAGCAACGCGACAGCGCGCAGCGTGAGAAGGTCGGCCGCGCCAGGACCCGCCCCCACGAAATGTACGGTCATCGCACCTTCTCGATCGCCCACTGCGTCACTGCCCGCGCTGGCTTCCAGCCCGTGAACGAACCGATGTGGTCGATGCGTTCGATCGAGATGCGGGTCAACTCACCGCCTTCACGTGCATACCACTGGGCCAGGACAACCTCGGTCTCCATCGTCACGCCGTGCACGACCAGACGGCCACCGCGGCGCAGTGCGTGCCAGCACCCGTCGATGAGACCCTGCTCCGTGGCTCCGCCACCGATGAAGATCGCGTCGGGTGCCGCTAGCCCGCTGAGCGCCTCGGGCGCATGCCCCTCGACCACGGACAGCCCGGGTACGCCTAACCGCGAGGCGTTAGCGGCAATGCGCGCGGCCCGCTCGGGTTGAGCTTCGATAGCAATTGCATGACACCGCGGATCGGACCGCATCCACTCGATGGCGAGCGAGCCAGCACCCGCACCGACATCCCAGAGCAGCTCACCCGGCACCGGCGCAAGCCGCGCCATGGCCGAGGCCCGCAGATCGCGCTTAGTGAGCTGACCGTCATGCAGGAACGCCTCATCTGGCAGCCCGCTCGTCGACGACCAGGCGCCTGCCACCCCCGTTGGCCGAGCACAGACGAGCGCAATCACGTTGAGCGCCGGGCTCAACCGATCAGGCCACGCATCGGCGCGACCATCAAGACGGGCCTGCTCAGGCGTGCCCAGATCGGACAGCACCGACATCGCCGTCTCGCCGAACCCGGCAACACGCAGAAGGGCCGCCACCGAACCGGGTGTGGACCCATCGGACGACAGCACCAACAGGCGACGCCCAGGCGACAGGTACCGCAACAGCGCTGCGTGATCGCGGCCGACCAGCGTGACGACGTCGACCGACTCGGCCGACCACTTCATCTGCGCGCGAGCGAGCGCCACCGAAGAGATTGCGGGAATCACGGTGACCTCATCGGGTCCGAGCAGGTCGATCAACGTGGTCGCGATCCCGGAAACCAACGGATCTCCCGACGCGACGACGACAACGCTCTGGCCCTCGTACGACGCCATGAACGACGCGAGGTTGTCCTTCAATGGCCTCGGCCAGGTGTCACGGGTTTGGGCAGGGATCACGGGCATGAGGTCGAGATGGCGCTTGCCACCCACCAAGACGTCGGCCGTCTCGATGACGCGCTGGGCGGTGGACGACAACGCGTCCCACCCCTCTGCGCTGACCCCCACGACGATTACCGGTGACATAGCCAACGAGGCTATCGCCCCCGGACTTAGCCGCGCAGAGGGAGACCCGGAACCTCGGCATCGGCACGGAGCACCGTGCCGCCACCGGAGCCCGCGACATACAGCACGTCGAGGTTCGGGCCGCCGAAGCACACGTTGGCCGCGTTGGTGCCCTCTGGAAGGGGATGACGCGCCACGAAGCTCCCGTGCTTGTCGAAGACCTGGACGGAGCAGTCATGGTTGGTGCCCACCCAAAGCTGGCCGTCGAGGTCGATCGCCATTCCGTCGGGCCAGCCATCGACGACCCGAGTGAACTCCTCCGGCTCGCCGAGACCCTTCTCGAGGTCGAATGGGAGGCGCCAGATCGGCTGCGGTGTCATGGTCTGAATGACGAGCAGCGCGTCGCCCTCGGCCGTGAACGCGAGGCCGTTCATCAGCACCGGACCTTCCCAATGCATCGTGAGGTCGGAGCCGTCGCGCTCGCACGAGAACAGCTTGCCGGGGCGACTCGTGCTCGCATCCTCGGGATCGGGGTCCTCGTCGCCGCGAGGATCGGTGAAGTAGAGCCGACCGTCGGGGCCAAAGCACAGGTCGTTCGGCGCATCCGGCTCGCCGCCGCGCACGATGTAGGAAAGCTCACCGTTACGCAGCACCTGGATGCCAGGATCCGTGCCGGGCTTGCCGCCGTAGACCCCGCCGTTTTGGGCGATGAAGACGGCGCCGTCGGCATCGATGACGAGCCCGTTAGGCCCGCCGCCGACCTCGACGCGCTCGATGATCTCGCCCTCGGGCGTGAAGTGGTAGAGCGAGGCGTGGGTGATCGACACACACCACAACGTCCCATCCGGCGCCCAGGCGGGGCCTTCGGTAAATCCAAGATCGCTGGCAATGATGTCGAACTGCATCGAAGCTCCCAAAGGTCGTTTAATGATTAAGCGGGTCGGCACTCCCATCAAACCAGAGCGTGAGGTCATCGCCGTATGAGTCGCGAGGCGGTACGGTCCCTTGATATGAGCGTGCGCATCGGACTTGTGACCATGGGCTTCCCCTTCTCGTCGGCGGCTTCCTACCTCGAATGGGTCGACATGTGTGAAGACATGGAGGTCGATTCCTTGTGGTTCAGCGAGCGGCTCTCTTCGACTGAGATGCGCCTCGAGCCGATCGTCACGATGAGCTTGATCGCCGGCCGCACGAGCAGGATCAAGTTCGGTATGAACGTCACCGTGCTCCCCTTGCGTGATCCGCTCGTGCTCGCCAAGCAGTGCGCGACGCTCGATTTCCTCAGCGATGGCCGGCTCCTACCGGGGTTCGGCGTGGGAGCTGCAAAGGCCCCTGTGGTCGCAGCGACAGGCCGAACCGCCGCCGGGCGAGGTCGCTACGCCGACGAAATGCTCCAGATCATGACGAGACTCTGGCGCGAGGATCACGTCTCGTTCGATGGCGAGTTCTTCCAGTACTCCGACGTCTCGATCAGTCCCAAGCCGGCCCAGGCGGAACTGCCCGCGTGGATCGGTGGACATACACCGGCGGCCATCCGTCGCACCGCGCGCTACGGCACCGGCTGGCTCGCCGGATCGCTGACACCGACCGAGGTCGGCCCGGTGATTGCCGCGATCAAGGAGGCCACCGAAGCCGAGGGACGCCACATCGATGACGACCACTTCGGTGGCGGCTTCGCCTTTCGCTTCGGCGCAGCCGACGACGCGGCCGTCAAGCAAGCGGTGAGCGACCAGCAACTCATCCGGCCGATGGATCCCGCCGACGTCGTCGTCCTCGGAGCCGACGCCATGATCGAGCGCGCCCGCGCATACGTCGAGGCTGGCGTCTCGAAATTCGTCCTGCGGCCGGTCGCCGACAACGACGACGAGATGCGCGAACAGGTCTCCCTGCTCGTCGAGCACGTGATGCCGGCCGTGCACGCAATGTCGACGTAGCAACGACTGCCTAGCGACGTCTGCCCGGAATCAGGCGACCAGATACGCTGGCAACCGTTAGATGAGGCACGAGGTGCCCCGCAAGGGGAGAATCGGGAAGCCGGTGAGAATCCGGCACAGGGCCCGCTACGGTGACTCAGCTCGCTGAGAAGTCCGGAGACCGGCCTCGCGCTGATCCGTATGGCACGAAGAGCGGGAGCCCCAATGCCACAGCACTTCCCTTTCAGCGCAATCGTCGGCTCCGACGACATGGCGCTCGCCCTTGCCCTCACGACGATCTCGCCAGCGGTCGGCGGCGTCTTGGTGCGCGGCGAGAAGGGCACCGCGAAGTCGACGATGGTCCGCGCACTCGCCCACGTCTTGCCTCCGATCGACGTCATTGCCGGTGACCGCTTCTCCAGCGATCCACGTGACCCGAACCCGTTGTCGCCCGACGGACCCTTCGCTGCTGACGCCGAGACAGAGACGCGCCCCGTCCGTCTCGTCGAGCTGCCCGTCGGCGCCACCGAGGACCGCGTGCTGGGATCGCTGCACCTCGAGAAGGCGTTGTCGTCCGGTGTCACCGAGTACGAGCCAGGGCTTCTGGCGCGCGCCAACCGCGGCATCTTGTACGTCGACGAGGTCAACCTGCTGCATGACCATCTGGTCGATCTGCTGCTTGACGCGGCCGCCATGGGGCGCTCGACGGTCGAGCGTGACGGCGTCTCGGTCGAGCATGCGGCGCGCTTCGTGCTCGTCGGCACCATGAACCCCGAGGAGGGCGAGCTTCGCCCGCAGCTCCTCGACCGCTTCGGGCTGACGGTCGAAGTTGCCGCGCCACGCGACCCCTCCGTGCGGGTCGACGTCGTCAAGCGGCGCTTGGCGTTCGAGCAGGATCCTGAGGCGTTTGGTTTGGCGTACGCCGATGCCGAAGCTGCCCTGTCGGACCGCATCGCTGCGGCCCAAAAACTGGTCGAGGACGTCGACCTGAGCGACGCCGTGCTCTTCAAGATTGCCGAGATCTGTGCTGCTTTCGAGGTCGACGGTATGCGCGCCGACATCGTGACTGCCCGCGCATCGGCGGCCCATGCCGCGTGGAACGGACGCACCTACGTCACGCGCGAAGACATCCGCGCGGCGGCTCGGTTGGCGCTGCCGCACCGTCGCCGACGCAACCCGTTCGACGCGCCAGGGATCGATGAGGACCTGCTCGACCAGATCCTCGGCGATGATCTCCCGCCGGAGGAGCCGCCGCCGGGTGAGAGTGAGGCGGATGAGGTTTCGACAAGCTCAACCGACGAAAGTGGCTCAACCAGCGAGGGGGGCTCAACCGACGAGGGCGGCGACGACGACCGCGGGTTGAGCAGTCCGAGGAACGAGGACGTGTCGAAACCACCGGAGGGCGAGGGCGGCGGGTTCGAGAGCGTCGTGGGCGCGGGCAACGCATACCGTCCCAAGCTGTTTCAGGTCGCAGGCATGGGCACGGGCGAGTCCGGCAAACGTTCGCGCGCAGTGACGTCGACCGGCCGCCGCATCGGCGCGCAAGCACCCAACGGCACCGGCGGCACCCTGCACCTGACCGAGACGATCCGCGCCGCGGCGCCGCACCAGTTCGCGCGCGGCCGCACCGGCGCGCTTCGGTTCGAGGCTACCGATCTGCGCTTGGCCGTCAAGGAGGGTCGCGAGTCCAACCTCATCTTGTTCTGCGTCGACGCCTCCGGATCCATGGCCGCCAAGCGCCGCATGGAGCAGGTCAAGACCGCCATCCTCTCCTTGTTGCTCGACGCCTACCAACGGCGCGACAAGGTCGGTTTGGTCACGTTCCGCCAAGACACGGCGACCCTCGCCCTCCCACCTACGTCGTCAATCGACATCGCAGCGGCGCGCCTTGAAGAACTGCCCGCAGGCGGACGCACCCCGCTCGCCGAGGGGCTGCTCCAAGCAGCCGAGTCATTGCGCCTCGAACGCATCCGAGACCCCCGCCGCCGACCGCTGCTGGTCGTCATCACCGACGGCCGGGCAACCTACGGACCCGACGCGTTGGACCGCTCCGCACAGGCCGCCCGCTACATCGCCGCATCCGGCATAGCCAGCTTGGTCATCGACTGCGAGACCGGTGGGTTCCGCATGGGCCTAGCGCGTGACCTCGCCGCCAACCTCCTGGCCGAGTACGTACCCCTCGGTGAGGTCGGCGCGGATGCATTGACCTCGGTCGTACGCGGCTCCGTCGGCATCGCCTCGAGCGCGGGAGCGGCCTGATGCCCAAAGGACAACCGACCCTTATCCCCGACGACGGCTTGACCACCAACCAGCGCCGCAACCGACCGCTTCTGATCGTCAACACCGGCGACGGCAAGGGCAAGACCACCGCCGCGTTCGGCGTAGCGATGCGCAGCTGGAACCAAGGCTGGAACATCGGCGTCTTCCAGTTCGTCAAGTCCGCCAAGTGGCGCATCGGCGAGCAGTCCGTGCTCGAGACCCTCGCGAAGTTGCACGACGAGACCGGCGTCGGCGGACCGATCGAGTGGCACAAGATGGGGTCCGGTTGGTCCTGGTCGCGCAAAGAAGGCACGGGCGAGGACCACGAGCGCGATGCTCAGGAGGGCTGGGCCGAGATCAAGCGGCGCATCGCCGCCGAGACTCACGACCTGCTCGTGCTCGACGAGTTCACCTACCCGATCAACTGGGGCTGGATCGATATCGACGATGTGGTCGAGACGTTCACCCACCGCCCCGGGCGCCAGCACATCATCGTGACCGGGCGCCGCGCTGACCCCAAACTCATCGAGATCGCCAACCTGGTCACCGAGATGACCCATGTGAAGCACCCGATGGACGTCGGGCAAAAGGGCCAGCGGGGCATCGAATGGTGAGCCTGCCGCGGCTCATCATTGCCGCACCCGCGTCGGGTCACGGCAAGACGACGATCGCCACCGGCCTCATGGCTGCGTTGTCGGCTGCCGGACATACGGTCTCAGGGCACAAAGTGGGTCCGGACTACATCGACCCCGGCTATCACGCACTCGCCACCGGCCTGCCCGGACGCAACCTCGACCCGCACATGGTCGGCGAGGAACGCCTCGTGCCGCTGCTGCTCGCCGGCGCCAAGAACGCCGAGATCGCGATCGTCGAGGGCGTCATGGGCCTGTATGACGGACAGATCGGCGGCAACGGCTTCTCCTCGACCGCGCACGTCGCGACGGTCACGCGTACGCCCGTGGTGCTCGTGGTCGACATCTCCCACGCGTCGCGCTCGATCGCAGCTGTCGTGCAGGGCATGGTGGCGTTCGACCCGCAGGTACGCATCGTCGGTGTGATCCTCAACAAGGCCGGTTCCCAGCGGCATGCCGACGAGGTGTGCAGCGCTCTCGAGACCACCGGCGTGCCCGTGCTCGGTGTCTTGCAGCGCGACGACGGGATCGTGGCGCCGTCGCGGCACTTGGGGCTCGTGCCTGCTGATGAGCGTCATGATGCCGCGCGCACGCTCGATCGTCTCGCCACACAGATCGCGGCCAAGGTCGATCTCGCCGCGATCATGCGGTTGGCGCGCGAGGCACCCGATCTCGACGCCGAGCCGTGGGATGCGGCGGACGCGGTTTTGTCGTCCCTGTGGGTTTCGACAAGCTCAACCAACGGATCGCGGGTTGAGCGGTCCCCGCTGGATGAGCCGTCCCCGCTGGTTGAGCCTGTCGAAACCCACGAAACCCCCGTCGTCGCGATCGCGGGCGGCCGGGCCTTCACTTTTCGCTATGCCGAAACCGAAGAGCTCTTGCGGGCCGCCGGGTGCGACGTCGCCTATTTCGACCCGCTCAACGACGAGGCCCTTCCCGAGGGCACCGCAGGCATCTACCTCGGTGGCGGCTTCCCCGAGGTCCACGCCACCGGTCTTACCGCCAACGAGCCGCTCCGCCGCGCCCTGCGGGAAGCCGTGCGGGCTGGCACGCCGACCGTTGCCGAGTGTGCCGGACTTCTCTACCTGTGCCGCACCGTCGATGGGTCCCCCATGATCAGCGCGATCGACGCCGAGGCGCGGATGACACCACGTCTGACGCTGTCCTACCGTCAGGCGGTCGCTCCCCAGGACACCCTGCTCGCCGCTGCGGGAAGCCGCGTCAACGGGCACGAGTTCCACCGCACGACCGTGACTCCCGTCCAGGGCGCCGACGCGGCCTGGATCATCGCGGGCGAGTCGATCGGGTTCAGCACACCAACCCTGCACGCGTCGTACCTCCATACGCACTGGGCGGGCTACCCGCAGATGGCCGCCCGATTCGCCCGAGCCGTTCATGCCTACGCACCCGTGACCACCGCTGCGTCCACCACCACCACCACCTCCACCTCCACCTCCACCTCGCCGAGTGGCGCAAAATCGGGCCGCAACGGGTCATCTGACAACCGATTTGCGCCACTCGCGGGACGAAATGCGCCACTCGCGGGCACTCACCGGGAGAAATCCGTCGACCTCGCCCACCATGGCGACGCCGAGGTGGACGGGCTGATCGACTTCGCCGTCAACGTGTTCGACGGCGCCCGCCCCGAGTGGCTCGACGCCGCTCTCCAGGCGAGCCTTGCGCAGACACATACCTATCCGCACGCGGCCGAGGCCGAAGCCGCCATCGCCGCCCGCCACCTCCGCGGCCCTGGAGAGGTGCTCGCCACGGCCGGCGCCGCCGAAGCGTTCACCCTGATCGCCCGTGCCCGCGCGTGGCAGCGTCCCGTCGTGGTCAACCCGCAGTTCACCGAACCCGAAGCGGCCCTCCTCGCCGCCGGGCACCAGGTCGAACGTGTCCAGCTCGAGGAAAGCTCGGGGTTCCGCCTCGACCACGAAGCGATCCCCTACGACGCCGACCTCGTCGTCATTGGCAACCCGACGAACCCGACCGGTGTCCTGCATCCTGAATCGGTGCTGCGCTTGCTCGCCCGACCGGGCCGCACCTTGGTGGTCGACGAGGCGTTCATGGACTCGGTCGAAGGCGAACGAGGCTCGCTCGCGTCCGTCCGTCTGCCCGGCCTGCTCGTGGTTCGGAGCCTCACCAAGCTCTGGTCGATCCCTGGCGTTCGTGCCGGGTATGTCGTTGGGGCGGAGTCCCTCATCACCGACCTTCGCGCGCAGCAGTCCCCCTGGTCGCTCTCGACCACCGCCGCAGCGGCGATTGTCGCGTGCACCGACGAGCGCGCCATCCTCGAGGCCGGCGAACGCGCCCGCACGATCACCAAACACCGCCAGATCCTGACTGATGGTCTCGCCGAACTAGGGCTCCACGTCATTGGAGGCTCACAAGCGCCGTTCGTGCTCGTCAAGGTCCCCGACCACCTTCACGCGAGCCTGCGCGATGTGGGCTACGCGGTCCGCCGCGCCGACACGTTCCCGGGCCTCGGCCGCGGCTGGGTCCGCATCGCCGTCCGCAAGCCCGAGACCACCCGCAGCCTGCTCGCCGCGATCGCGTCCCTTCTATAACCCCGGCGCCCCTCCCTGCCGTCGAATCCCATGAGGCCATGGGAAACCGACTCATCTCATGGGTTGCAACCCATGAGATGCGTCAACAGCCCGAGGTATGTCAGGCCCACGGTCCTCAGGATCGCTCGCTCCGGTCTTGAATCACGTGCCGCAACGACGTACAATTTTCTGTACGTGAGGATGAGGTGAGTATGAAGACAATGAGCTACTCGGAGTCGCGCGCGAACTACGCAGCGACCCTGGATGCTGTCATCAACGACCGCGAAGAGGTGGTGATCACCCGCGCTGGCAGCGAGCCGGTCGTGATCGTTTCTCTCGAGGACTACGAATCCCTCAAGGAGTCGGCCTACCTGCTCCGCAGCCCCGCAAATGCACAGCGACTCCTGGCGTCCATCGATCGCTTGGAGTCCGACCAAGGCGCAGTGCGGGACCTCGTTGAATCACCCCGCATTGAATGGCCCTGCCTGAATGACCCTGCGCTGGGACGAATCCGCCTGGGAGGACTACCTGTGGTGGCAGACGCAGGATCGTCGGGTACTCAAACGGATCAATACGCTGATCCGCGACATTCAGCGCACGGGCAACGAGGGAATCGGCAAACCCGAGCCCTTGAAGCACGGATTCCAGGGCTACTGGTCCCGGCGGATCACCGACGAACACCGATTGGTCTACAAGATCGTCGACGACGAGATCCGCATCGCGTCATGTCGCTACCACTACGCAAGTTGACGATCCGCTGCCCCAGCCAAGCACCCCCACGAACCACCTCGGCACAATGAGCACCGTGACCTACGGCATCGATCTCACCCACCGCGCCGCCGTCGTATTCGGCGGAGACGCGCGAGCGCTCGGCCACGTCGCGGAGCTTCGCCAGGCCGGTGCCACCGTCACCGTCGTCTCACCCGAGGCGGTCGCCAGCATCGAGGACCTCGCCGACCGCGGACTCATCCAGTGGGACCGCCGTGCGTACGCAACCACAGACCTCGACTCCGTATGGATTGCCGTCGCCGTCACGAACGACCCTATCTCCAATCTGCTGATCTCGACTGACGCC
>JAOPXA010000019.1 GCA_025965395.1 Nocardioidaceae bacterium
CGCCGTACGATTATCAGCCGTCCTCATGCGTCACCGTGTAGTCGAGCACCATTTGCCCCGCGGGAAGCAACGCGGACGAGTTCAAGGTCATCGCGATTGACTCATTGTCGCCAAACAGCTTTGGTCCCCTTCCGGCGACGACCGGGTGGAGTACGAAGTGGAAGCGGTCAATCAGGCCCGCTTCGCGTAGCTGAACGGCCAGCGCGGGGCTCGCTCCGAGGTTCATGCGCGCACCCTCGTCGCGCAGCCTGCGCACCTCGTCGACCGGCGACGAACTGACGACTCGCGTGTTCCAGCCCGCCTGATCGAGCGTGCGCGAGAACACCACCTTCGGAACCTCAGTCATCGCGACCGCGAACGCGTTGACTTCAGGCGTGTCTGACTGGTCTTCCGCGACGGTTGCCCAGTAGGGAAACATCAGCTCATAGGTGATGCGACCCAACAGCAAGGTGTCGCACTGTGCGAAAGACTCCGCGGCCTCGCGGTGCAGTGCCTCGTCGGCGATACCGTCCTCATGACCGCACCGCCCATCGAGCGTGCAATTGATTCCCCAGACGACTTCACCCATGTCTCCAACGTATGGATCGCGCCGCGCCCTGGTCAAGACCCGACGGCTGCCTCGTACTCCTGATCGGTGACGAGATCGCCCCACGTTGCATCGTCGTCTTCCCACATGGCGAGGTGAGTCATGAAGTGATCGGGAAGAGCGCCGTGCCAGTGCTCCTCGCCCGGCGGAGTATGAACCGTGTCGCCCGGTCGCATGACGATGACGGTGTCTCGGGTCGCGACGATGCCGAATCCGTCCGTCACATGCAGGGTCTGACCGAGGCTGTGGCTGTGCCAAGCGGTGCGTGCGCACGGAGTGAAGCGAACTGAGTTCACTCGAATATGGGAAACCCCTTCGCCGCGAGCAATGGTGTCGAAGTAGACGTCGCCCGTGAAGATCTCGGCCGGGCCTCGGCTGGTGGCTGTCTGGTTGATCAGCTTCATGAAACGTCGGCATCCTTGTCAAGGTGAAGGGGTGTTGGAACGTGTTGGCTGGCCGCCCAGCTTGCGAGCAAGCGGAGTGCATCGGCCGTCGGGGTTCCGATGGGAGCGGTGTAGACGTTGAGGCAAAGTCCCGGCTCTGACGGCAGATCCATGGCCTCGAAGTCGAGGTCGAGCTCTCCGACGATCGGGTGCCGGAGGCGCTTGCGACCGTTGCGGTGGAACTTGACGTCGTGCGGGTTGCGGCCGGCTTCTTGGCGGAGCATCGCCGCAGCATCTCTGGCGATGAGGTCGTAGTCGACGAAGAAGTCGCGGGCTGCCGGGTCGAGGTAGACGAATCGTGTGGTGTTTGCCGGTCGGCGGCCAGACGGCCCCGCGACCCGCGATTCGAGGACAGGCGAGTAGAGGGCTTTGGCCAACGGGTTCATGGCGATGATGTCGTGGCGCCCGTTGCGCACCCAAGCAGGTGCCTCGGACATAGCGTCAAGCACCTGCTGGACCGCCGGTCGTACGGTGCGAGTGGGAGTTTGCGGGCGAGCTTTCGAGGGACCGGCTGCACGGGCGAGGGCAAACAAATGGTCGTGCTCCGCCTCATCGAGCTGCAGTGCAGTGGCCATAGATTCGAGCACGCTGTCCGATGCGCCGGACAGGTCGCCGCGCTCCATACGCACGTAGTAGTCGACCGAGACTCCGGAAAGCATCGCGACTTCTTCGCGGCGCAGCCCCTTCACCCGTCGATTGCCCCCGTATGCAGGGAGGCCTGCTTGAGCGGGAGTGATGCGCGCACGACGGGACGTGAGGAATTCACGTATCTCGTTTCTGTGCGCTGCCCTGCTGTCGTGTTCGCTCATACCGCCACCGTACGTCGCTCATTCGTCAGGAGGGAGGCTCTGTCAGTACCCGGAAGAACAGTCACTCCCGCAGGAGCGGCCCATGCCGTTAACTGATGTCACCGAGAACCAATCGCTCAACGAAAGGACAATCATGAGAGCGACCTACATGTACGGTGCTGGCGACGTCCGGATCCACGAGATCCCTGACGCGGCCCTTCAGCGGTCAACCGATGCACTCGTCCGCATCGTCCGCTCCTGCATCTGCGGATCCGACCTGCACCCCTACCACTCGATGCCGGACACACCCGAGGGAAGTCCGATGGGCCACGAGTTCATTGGCGTGGTCGAAGACATAGGCTCCGAGGTCGCCACCCTGGCGAAGGGTGACTTTGTCATCGCACCGTTCGCATGGTCAGACGGCACCTGCCAGTTCTGCCGCGAGGGCCTCCAGACTTCGTGCGAGCACGGCGGCTTCTGGGGCGGAAACGGCATCGGCGGTGGACAGGCCGAGGCCGTCCGCGTCCCCTTCGCCGACGGCACCCTCGTCACGGTGCCCGGCATCACCGAGGACTCGCCTCTTCTGCCGTCGCTCCTCAGCCTCTCCGATGTCTACGGCACCGGCTGGCACGCCGCCCGCCAAGCGCACGTGACGAACGGCGACACGGTCGTTGTTATCGGCGACGGCGCCGTGGGCCTGCTTTCCGTGCTCTCGGCCAAGCAGATGGGCGCTGAGCGCATCATTCTCATGGGGCGCCATCAATCGCGCACCGATCTCGGCCGTGCGTTCGGAGCAACTGACGTGGTTGCGGCCCGCGGAGATGAAGGCATCGCCGAGGTCCGCGAGCTCACCGGCGGACATGGCGCCCACAAGGTTCTCGAGGCTGTCGGTCACGCGCCGGCGTATCAGCAGGCAGTCCGTACCGTCCGCCCAGGCGGAATCATCTCTCGCGTGGGTGTCCCGCAGTACGAAGAGGCGCCTGTCGGCTTCGGAAGCTTGTTTGGCGGCAACATCACGCTGACCGGCGGACCCGCACCCGTGCGCGCCTACATCGAGCAGTTGCTCCCTGCGGTGCTCGACGGCACCGTCAACCCCGGCCTGGTCTTCGACCGCACGGTCGACCTCGACGGCGTGCCTGACGGGTACCGAGCGATGGACAACCGCGAGGCACTGAAGGTCATGATCCGGTCATGACCGAGAAGACGAACCTTGGTTCGTAAGACACAGACAGCCGAGCGGAAGTATGCCCATGCGATCCTGACGATCAGCTACTTCATGATCCTGCTGGACAACTCGGCGATCTTCACGGATCTGCTGAGCATCGAGAGCGGCAAGTAGCTGCTCGGACAGTCCCGGGCGGCCGTCGCCGCACGCGTCAAGATCCTGTCAAGATTTGCCAGCGCGAGGCGCTTTCCGACCGCGGCGGGGCGACGATGAAGGTATGGACATCACATGGGTTCAACGCAACCACGCGGTCGTACTCACCCTCGCTGCCGCCCTGCCACTGGCGTGGTGCGCTCTGGCCGAACAGCTCGCTGACAACCTCACCTCCACGACCGCAGCACTCGTGCTCGTGGTGCTTGTCGTCGCCGCTGCGGCCACGGGCGATCGACTCGCCGGCGCGATCGCGGCGCTATCCGCAGCAGCGTGGTTCGACTTCTTCCTGACCCAGCCGGTGCGGTCGTTCACGATCGACGGTTCGGGAGACGTCGAGGTCGCCATTCTCCTTGTCATCGTCGGTGTCGCGGTCACCGAGATCACCCTGTGGGGTCGGCGCCAGCAAGCATCGTCCAGCATCCGGGCGGGCTACCTCGAGGGCGTCATAACTACGTCGCAGATCGTCGCCGGGCAGCTCTCCACGACCGATCTGGTGGACCACGTCGCGACGAGCATCACCGAGCTCCTGGAGATCGACAGCTGCCGCTTTGTCGAAGGCAGCAACGCCTCGCCCAACCGTCCCTCGCTCGAACCTGACGGAACCGTGACCGTGCGCGGGAAGCGTACGAACGTCGAGCGCGACGGATTGCCGACCATGAACGAGATCCTGCTCCCAGCGCGCTATCACGGCGCCACATTCGGGCACTTCGTGATGACGGCGTCCACGCACAGCGTGCGTCCCACGCTGGAGCAGCGGCAAGTCGCGGTGCTGTTAGCCAACCAAGTGGGCGCCGAGCTCGCTTCTGGATCAACTCGGCACCCGTAGGCGACCGTTCGCAGGGCACTCAGTGGTGCCGGTGGTGAACATCCGGGTAGTGCTGGTGGGCATGAGTGATCGGCTGATGGACGTGCCCGTGCACGTGCCAGGCCCCGGCGGACACTGACTCGGCGTGCTCATGCCGGTGATGCTCGTCGTGGCTGTGCCAGTGCTCGTGCTCGAGAGCGACGTGGGTGTGGTGATGTGCGTGCTTCTCCGTGAGGTGGAGCGCAATGCCCACCGCCATCAGCAAGCCAGCGATAATGAGCGGCACCGTCAAGGGGTCGCCGACCGCGATGGCCAAGAGCGCTCCAAAGAACGGCGCGGCCGAGAAATAGGCGCCTGCACGAGCGGTGCCGAGATGGCGCAGGGCAACGATAAACAGCACGAGGCTGACCCCGTAGGCAAAGAAGCCGACCACCATGGCCGCCCCCACATACCCCGCACTTGGCACATGCGCCCCCACCACCAACGCGAGCGCGAGATTGACCAGACCGGCAACCACTCCCTTGATCGCCACCAGCCACGTGGCGTCGTGCAGGGAGACCTTGCGGGTCAGGTTGTTGTCCAACCCCCAGCACGCGCACGCGGCAAGGATCGCAAGCGCCGGCCACACGCTGGAGAATTGAGTCCCGCTAGGCACGCTCAAGATCGCCGCCCCAGCGACAATCGCGACCATTCCAAGAGCGATCCGGCGGTCGACGTTCTCTCGGAAGAGGAACCAGGCGAGCAGGGCCGTGAACACGCCTTCCGCGTTGAGCAGAAGCGAGGCCCCCGAAGCCGGCATGGACGACAGGCCCAGCAACAGCAGGACCGGGCCGAGGACTCCGCCGAACACGATGGCCCCCGCGAGAGGCAACCGATCATCGGCCGTCAGCCGAACTCGCGGTGCGCGCTTCGCCAGCCGAATTGCGGTCATGCCGGCGCCCGAACCGATGTAGAGCAACCCCGCAAGCATCACGGGACTCACGTCACTCAGCAGGATCTTGGCGCAAGGAGTGCCCGCGCCAAAGAGCACAGCGGCGGCCAACGCCGCTCGCACGCCCGGATGCACCGTCATTCTCCAGATCTTAGCGAATGTGCTTCCTATCACTCTCGGGCCAAACTCCTATGAATTCCACAGAACCGATCGATAACCTGCTCAAGACATTCGGGTTGGGGCGGCTCTCTCGGGCCAGTAAGTAGACAACATTCGTGCGCAAAATAGTGGCGGTTATCGCGTTGACGATAGCGATGATTCCTCTTGTTGCGCCTTCGACTGCATCGGCTTCATCGCGCGCAGTCGACTGGGACATCGTGACGTCATACAGCTGCAAAGCTGACGTCTGGATCCTCTCGGCGCGTGGCTCGGGCCAGACCCAAGACAGCTTCGGAACACAGGAGCGTGCGTTTCTCAAAGACGTCAAGTACCAGCTGAACGGTCGCTCGGCGATCAAGGCGCGCTCCAAGCTTCTTCGCGTGCAGGTGCTAGATCTGAAGTACCCCGCCACGACCGTCAACCTCAAGTCATTCATCACGTACGGGCCAAAGTCCGGCTATTGCGCGTCCGTCGCGCTGGGCATCGCCAAAGCCGTCAAGACGATCAAAAGCAGCCGTAGGAAGTGCAAGAATCCGCCCACCGTGGTGCTGACCGGCTACTCACAAGGTGCTCAAGTGATGCGGTACGCGGCGCGCAACCTGCTGGCCAAGAACGTGCCGATCGCAAGCGTCACTCTCATCGCTGACCCGACCAACTCGTTCCGCAAGACAGCGAACACCATGAGCTATAACGGCGGCTCGACCTGGGCGTCACCGCGCTCGACGTATGCCGGCGTGGCCAACCCCAAGCAGAAGAAGATCTTGCCCACGGCTTTCAAGGACATCGCGGCTTCCGTGTGCGACAAGCGTGACTCGGTCTGCCATATCGGCCCGGCCACCACTGCGGCCACCGACGTGCACCGCGATGCCTACCGAAGCAAGCGGATGTATCACTTCCCCGCCCAATGGCTCGTCAAGAAGGTCGCCAAGATCCACGGCGCGACCGCGGGTTGAGCTCGTCCCGTTGGTT
>JAOPXA010000037.1 GCA_025965395.1 Nocardioidaceae bacterium
AGTCCTGCAGTTCTGGGGCCGCAAGGTCGACGACTACGACCGATGGATCGGCGGCATGCAGCGCCTCCGCTCCTCGCTCGACAACGGCTAGCGCTGCCAGTGAACGCGGTGCCAGCACTCAATCCGGCTTGCGACTTGTGGGTCGCGCGGTAGACGGCGTCGACGGAGCGCTTGGTCATGTTGCGTGTGGGTACGTCACCTCCATGGAAATCTCGTCGGCGCTGGTGATTATTGGAAGTGGGCCCGCAGGGTTGTCCGCGGCACGTGGATATCGCGATGCGGGAGGCGGCGGACGCGTCCTAGTCGTCACCGCTGACGAACATGCTCCCTACGAACGGCCTCCTCTCAGCAAGGAGTTCCTCCGTGGAGAGACCTCGGCGGGAGACGTCGCGATCGAGGACGACGCCTTCTTTCGGGACGCCCAGATCGAGTTAATGCTGTCGACGACGGTGGACGCAATCGATCTTGCGGGGCGATCCGTCTCGACTCGCGACGGTGATGCCATCCTCTGGACTTCGCTCGTGCTCGCCATGGGCAACGAAGCGGTGCGACTGGACGTTCCTGGCGGTGACCACGAGCGCGTGCGCGTTCTTCGTTCGCTTAGCGACGCGCAGACCCTCGTGCGCGCGGCGGAGGATGCTCGATCGGTCATCGTCATCGGTTCCGGATTCATCGGATGCGAAGCTGCCGCATCCCTTGCTTCCCGGGGCCTCGTGGTGACCGTGGTGTCGCCCGAGGAATCACCGCAGATCACACGTCTCGGCGCCTTCGCGGCACGGCGGATACGCGGTTGGCTGGAGGATCTTGGAGTCCGTGTCTTGGGGGGTACGAGCGTGAAAGAGATCCGTGAAGGTCGACCGGTTCATCTCGATGACGGAACGATCCTCGAGGCCGATTTGGTGGTCGCTGCGGTGGGTGCCAAGCCGCGGACGGCGCTCGCTGCTGATGCAGGTCTGGTTGTTGAAGAGGATCGCGTGCGAGTCGATGCACACATGAAAACCTCAGCGCCAGGGGTGTACGCGGCCGGTGATGTGGCATACGCCGACAACGGTGCACTCGGACATCCTTTGGTGGTCGAGCACTGGGGCGACGCGCTCGCTATGGGCGAAGTCGCGGGTTCGATGGCTGCGGGCGTCGATGCCACGTGGGATGTGGTCCCGGGATTCTGGTCGGACATCGGGGACAAGGCACTTCAATACGCGTCGTGGGGTGAAGGTTTCGAGTTCGTGCGCGTGGTCGAGCACGACGCTACGGCCTTCACGGCCTGGTATGAGTCGGGCGGCCGATGCGTCGGCGTGCTGACGCACGATGCCGACGACGACTACGAGCGAGGGATCACACTCATCCGCGCTGCCGCCACCGATCAGCGCTGAGAGAAGAAAAAGAGTGGCCAGGGCCGGGATCGAACCGGCGACCTACCGCTTTTCAGGCGGTCGCTCGTACCAACTGAGCTACCTGGCCACCGCCCTTGAACGTGGGGGCGAAAACGTCCCACAAGAGCGACGATCACCATATCGCACCAGGTCGGCGGCTTCCCAATCCGCCTCTGCCACAAAGAAAAGATTCCCACCCACTGACGAGCAGCGGATGGGAATCTCGAGTTGGCGACCCCGACCGGACTTGAACCGGCGACCTCCGCCGTGACAGGGCGGCGCGCTAACCAACTGCGCTACGGGGCCAAGATATTGAATTGTAGAACTGCGCAAGCGCGACGCTCATCCTAACCCAGACTGCCCGGGACTCCCAAAGCGGCTCCTGCCAGGTCGGCGTGTAGCGCATTTCGACGATGCCCGTCCACCGTGTCCACCACGCGAACACGTGCCTCCGCGGAGCCAATCGGCGTGACGATGGAGTCATGACGACCGCACTTGCGCCTACGCAGTTGACCCTCGGACAGCTCATCGAAGTCACGACCTCGATGGCCGACAACGTCCGTGCCGGCATGTACGAGGTACACACCGACACCGAGAACCGTTGGCATGTGCGGATTCACTGCGACGACCAGGTCGACGTATGGCTGATCAGCTGGACCAAGGACCAAGCCACGCAACTGCACGACCACGGGGGCTCCTCGGGCGCCTTCACCGTGGTGAGCGGTCAGCTCGACGAGGTCGTCTGGTCGGGCGAGCTTGACGAGCACGCTCGCAAGCACCACGACACCGTGGTCTTCGGGCCGCACTACGTCCACGACGTCCGCAACACGCGGGACGAGGTCGCGGTCAGCGTGCACGCATACTCGCCTCCCTTGTCGTTGATGAACTACTACGACGTCGAGGACGGCACCCTCCTCAAGCTCGCGTCGGCGTGGACCGATGATCCTGAGGCGCCCGCCCCCGTGCTGCGAGCGGTGTCGTGACGTTTTCGAGGCCGACCTTTGCGAGCGTTGATGAGCTTCTCGCGCACGCGCGCGCGGGCATCGAACGTCTCACGCCTGCGCAGGCGCGTGAGCGGGCGGCCACGGGCTCGCTGATCGTCGACATTCGACCCGCGTGGCAACGTGAGGTCGATGGCGAGATTCCGGGCTCGCTGATCATCGAGCGCAACCACCTCGAGTGGCGCCTTCATCCCGGCTCTGGGGCGAGCATCCCTCAAGCAGCCGATGGCCAGCAATGGATCATCGTCTGCACCGAGGGCTACACGTCTTCCCTGGCCGCCGCCTCGCTCGTCAGCCTTGGGCTGCCTGCCGCAGACATCGTGGGAGGTGTGTATGCGTGGCGGGACGCCGGGTTTGCGATTGCCGATGGTGCCAGTCCAGTGTTGACTGTGGGTGACTCGCCGCCCACGACGACCAGGGACCCCGCATGATCGAATTCACGTCAGTGAGCAAGACGTTCCCTGATGGCACGCAGGCCGTGGAGGACTTCAGCCTTGTACTCCCGTCGCGCACGACCACGGTCTTCGTCGGCTCCTCGGGATGCGGCAAGACGACGCTCCTGCGCATGGTCAACCGGATGGTCGAGCCCACGAGCGGCTCGATCGCGATCGACGACGCCGACATCGCCTCACGCAATCCCGTCGAGCTTCGGCGCAGCATCGGGTATGTGATGCAGCACGCCGGTCTCCTGCCCCACCGCAAGGTCATCGACAACGTCGCCACCGTGCTTCTGCTCAACGGGGTGCCGAAAAAAGAAGCGCACCGGCGCTCCGCGGAGATGATGGAGATCGTCGGCCTCGATCCTTCGCTCGCTGGTCGCTACCCGAGCCAGCTGTCAGGCGGTCAGCAGCAGCGCGTGGGCGTCGCCCGCGGCCTCGTGACCGACCCCAACATCCTGCTGATGGACGAGCCGTTCGGCGCGGTCGACCCGATCGTGCGCGCAGAGCTTCAGCAAGAGCTTCTCCGCCTGCAGCGAGACCTCGACAAGACGATCGTGTTCGTCACCCACGACATCGACGAGGCGTTCTTGCTGGGTGACCAGGTGGTGATCCTGCAAAAGGGCGGACGCATCGCCCAGGTGGGTTCGCCCGCGGACATTCTCGCCAAGCCGGCCAACGACTTCGTACGCAATTTTGTGGGGCTCGATCGTGGCAAGCGCACCCTGCGCATCCAGCAGCACGAAGGGCGATCGATCGTCGTCGACGAGACCGGGAAGGCCACGGGAGTACTCGCCGAATGACCTGGTTCCTCGACAATTTCGCTTATGTGTGGGAGTTGACCGTCAAGCACCTCGTGCTGAGCGTCATACCGCTCGTCGTGGGGTTCGTCGTCGCCCTGCCAATCGGTTGGTTCGCCAGCCGTCACCGGCGCCTGAGGGGGTCCGTCCTGTCGGTGGGCAGCCTGATCTACACGATTCCCTCGCTGCCGTTGTTCCTCGTCTTGCCTTCGATCATGGGCACGAAGATCCTCGATCCCCTCAACGTCATCGTCGCGCTGAGCCTCTATGCCGCGGCCGTCATGGTGCGCTCGGCATCCGACGCATTCGACTCGGTGCCGGCCGAGGTGCTCGACGCGTCGAAGGCCACTGGCTTCTCCGAGGCTCGCAGCTTCTTCAGGGTGCAGCTTCCACTGGCCGGGCCGGTTCTCCTCGCCGGTCTTCGAGTGGTTTCTGTCAGCACGGTGAGCCTGGTGAGTATCGGCGCACTCGTGGGCGTGAGCAGCCTCGGATCACTGTTCACCGACGGCTCCCGGCGTGACTTCGGCACGGAGATCATCATCGGCATCATCGGCGTGGTGCTGATCGCCCTGGTCCTCGACACGCTGCTGGTCCTTGCGGCGCGTCTCCTCATGCCGTGGCGCTCCGTAGTCCGTTCGAGTGGACGCAGCGTATGAGCGTCGCGTCCGAGACAGTCGACTGGCTGACCGACTCGGCCAACTGGAGCGGTGATGAGGGGATCCCGCACCGCCTGCTCGAGCACGTCTACTACACGGGTCTCGCGGTCGGGATCGCCGCGCTCGTCGCCGTGCCGCTCGGCCTGTGGATCGGTCATACCGGTCGGTTCCGCAATGTCGCCATCTTGGTGACCGGTTCGATGCGCGCCCTGCCCACACTCGGTGTGCTGAGCTTGGTGGCGATCTACAGCGGCATCGGCCTCACGGCTCCCCTCGTGGCCCTCATCGTCCTCGCGATACCTCCGCTTCTTGCAGGCGCATACTCCGGCATCGAGTCGGTCGACCCTCGGACCGTCGACGCCGCTCGGGCGATGGGAATGACTGAGTGGCAGGTGCTGTTGAGGGTGGAAGTGCCGTTGGCCCTCCCGCTGCTCGTTGGCGGCGTTCGGTCAGCGGTTCTGCAAGTCGTGGCCACGGCCACCGTGGCGGCGTACATCAGCCTCGGCGGTCTCGGCAGATACCTCATCGACGGGCTCGCGATTCGCGACTACCCGCAGATGCTCGGGGGATCGGTCCTTGTGATCGGTCTCGCACTTGTCTTGGACGGTGTCTTTGCATCGATCCAGCACCTGGCGTTGGGTGAGCGGTCGAGAGTCGAGGCCGCGCGACGCACATGAACCGTCAATCAACTATCAGAGAGAACCAGAGAATGAAGCTCACCAAAGTCAGTGCAGTAGTGGCTGCGATTGCTATCGGTTTCGGCTTGACGGCATGCGGCGGCGATCCCACCAAAGACGATTCAGCACCCTCGGCGTCCGACACCCTCACCATTGGAGCCGTTGGCTCGGGCGAGGCTCAGATCGTGGCCGAGATCTACAAGCAGGCCCTGGAGGCCCAGGGCGTCAAGATCAAGACGAAGTACGGCATAGAGACCCGCGAAGCTGCGGTTCCTGCGTTGCAAGACGGCTCGATCGATCTGCTTCCCGACTACAGCGGCAACCTTCTGACGTTTGTCGACAAGGCAGCCACGGCGACGAGCCCGGCCGATGTCGAGGCCGCGTTGCCGGCAGCACTTCCCAAGGGCCTCGAGGTCTTCAAGGCGTCGCCAGCTGAGGACAAGGACTCGCTCAACGTCACCAAGGCGTTCTCCGACAAGAACGGTGTGACGTCGATCGCCGACTTGGCCAAGGTCAAGGGCTTCGCGCTCGGCGCCAACCCAGAGTTCAAGGAGCGCGCCTACGGCATCCCCGGACTCGAGAAGGTCTACGGCATCACCGGCATCAAGTTCGTGCCCATCAGCGACTTCGGTGGTCCGAAGACGTTGAAGGCGCTGCTCGACGACGACATCCAAGTGGCGGACATCTACACGACAACCCCGTCGATCACCGAGAACAACCTGGTGACGCTTGCCGATCCTCAGAACTTGATCGCCGCGCAGAACCTCATTCCGCTCATCCGCACGGCCAAGGCGACCACCGCGATCGAGGACACCCTCAACAAGATCTCGGCCGCGTTGACCACTGCTGACCTGGTGGACATGAACGGCAAGAACAACGGCGCCGACAAGGTGGCACCGGACGTCCTCGCCAAGGAGTGGCTCACCGCCAAGAACCTCCTCTAGGGACGAGGGGGGTGGAAGGTCCAGGGGGTGCGGGGGAGCGCTGCCGGGTCGAACACCGCCACCAGGTCGCTCGGCGGGAGAGCTGGCAGCCCGAGGGACTGCGTGATGAGCGCATACGCGGCTCCCGTCGAGACTCCTTGGCTCTGCAGGTCGTCGAGCGTGACTGCGCCATCGCGCTTGGCCAGCCGCTCGCCTCGGTCGTTGAGCGCGAGCGGCACGTGCACGTAGGTCGGCGCCGCGATGCCCAGGAGTCCGGCGAGGTAGGCCTGCCGCGGGGCGGACGACAACAGATCATCGCCACGCACGACCTGGTCGATGCCTTGCTCGCCGTCATCGACCACGACCGCCAGGTTGTAGGCGGGCGTGCCGTCGCCGCGCACCAGCACGAAGTCGTCGACCACGCCGACATACCGGCCCACGAAGACGTCCTGCACCGCGAACTCGCTCATGTCCGCTCGCAGTCGCAGAGCTGACGCGCGCTGGAGCCGCAGACGTTCGCGATCCGCTTCGCTGAGCTCGTGGCACGTGCCGGGGTAGGCGCCCGGAGGTGCGTGAGGCGCGGATGCGGCATCAGCGATCTCGCGGCGGGTGCAGAAGCACTCATACGTCAGCCCACGCTCTTGCAGTGACGCCACTGCTCGCGCATACCGATCGAGTCGTTCGGACTGCCGCACGATCGGGTCGTCCCAGTCGAGACCGATCGCCCGCAGGTCCGCAATCTGCCGTTCCTCTGCTCCTTGGCGCACGCGATCAAGGTCCTCGATGCGGAGCACGAAGGCGCGGGAGGTACTGCGCGCGAACAACCAGGCGAGGAGCGCGGTGCGGAGGTTGCCCAGGTGGAGGTCACCGGACGGGCTCGGGGCGTAGCGCCCGGCGCCGGTCACGCCGCTACTTCGGTGAGGGCCACCTTGCCAGTATGCCGAGACCTACGATGGGCGTATGACGGCACGTGCGCTCCTGGATCCGGTGGCCTTGTTGGGGTCGTGGGACTTCACGCGGCGCATCGTCGATCGCGTGGCGGGCGAGGACACCCGTGTGGCGGGCACTACTGAGCTGGTGTCCGAGACTGCGGGCCGCGTGAAGTGGTCCGAGCAGGGCGTCATGCAGTGGCGCGACAAGGAGGTCCCGGTCACCCGCGTGCTGTTCCTTGAACTGCGAGACGACGGGTGGTTCGTGACGTTCGACGATGGCCGCGACTTCCATCCGTGGGCGCCGGGCGAGCAGGTCGAGCACATGTGTGGCGCCGACCTCTACCGCGGGCACGTGGTGGCCGGCCACCCGCTGGACAGCTGGACCGTCGAATGGAACGTGCAGGGCCCCACCAAGGACTACACGATGACCACCGTCCTGACGCGCCCCACGCCCACCCCTTCTACGAAGGATTAGGTGGTGTGCCCACCAGGTGGGCACAACACCTAATCCTTCGTCAGAATGGGGGAGTGAACGCCCACGACTCAGGACCTGCCAATGGCGGGGTCTCCTTCTGGTGGCAACAGATCGGCATCCCCGCTGCGCGACCCGCGCTTGACGGCGACCTCGACTGCGACGTGTGCATCGTCGGCGGCGGGCTGACCGGACTCTGGACGGCGTACTACCTCGCGGCGCTCGACCCCACCCTCGACATCGTGGTCCTCGAGGCCGAGTTCGCCGGATTCGGCGCCTCGGGCCGCAACGGTGGTTGGCTCTCGTCCGAGCTATCAGGCAGCAAGGAGAGGTATGGCGCCACGCACGGCGCCGAGAGCGTGCGCGCCTTGGTGGCTTCCATGGAGCAAGCCGTCGATGAGGTCATCGCGGTGTGCGCGGACGAGGGCATCGACGCCGACATCGTCAAGGATGGTGTCCTTTATATAGCGCGAACCCCGGCGCAGCTCAGTCGCCTGCGCGAGGGCCTCGAGAGCGACGCGTCGTGGGGCATCGGCGAGCGGCACCAACGCGAGATCACGCGCGACGAGGTCGGGCAGCGGCTCCATGTTGAAGGCGCGCTCGGTGGGACGTTCAGCCCGCACTGCGCACGCGTCCATCCGGCGAAGCTCGTGTCGGGCGTGGCCGCGGCGGTCGAGCGGCGCGGCGTGCGCATCTTCGAGAAGACCCGCGCGACCCGCATCGAATCCGGCGTCGTGACCACCGATCGCGGGCGCGTCACGGCCTCGCGCGTGCTTCGATGCCTTGAGGGATACACGGCGGCTTTGCCAGGCCAGCGACGTACGTGGTTGCCGATGAACTCCGCCATGATCGTGACGGAGCCTCTGC
>JAOPXA010000065.1 GCA_025965395.1 Nocardioidaceae bacterium
TCATGACCGTGCCGTCTGCGAGGGTGCGGTTGCCGAGCTTCTTGCCGTCCCGAGCGTTGAAGTCATAGAAGGGCATCCGCGACATCGACTCATCGCCGCCGCCAACTGCGAGGTCGAGATCGTTCCACCGCATCTCCATCGCGGCCGACCAGATCGCCTGCAACCCGCTGCCGCACAGGCGGTTGACGGTGTAAGCGGGCGTGCTCTTTGGCATACCTGCCGAGATCGCCACGCGACGCGCGTTATATGCGTCCGGGCCCACTTGACCGATGCAGCCCATGACCACTTCGCCCGGCTCGTCGGCGGCTACGCCCGAGCGGGTCAAGGCCTCGGTCACTGCGGCTGCGCCGAGCTCGTGGGCGGGCACGCCCGACAGCACTCCCCCGAAGCTGCCGATGGGCGTACGGGCGCCGTCAAGAATTACGATCCGGTCGTCATTGCTCATGTGTGAAGTCCTCTATCTCGTCGGTCGCGATAATAGTAGGACATCCTAGTAACTACTAGCTGTCCCAGCACGACACCGTCTGGAGTCAAGCGAGCGGGTTGGCGACGATGTGCACGACCGCAGTGGTCTTGCCCGCGACGGAAGCGGTGACTTCTACGACACCTAGCCCGCGGCCGCGGTGCTTGCGTACCGCTCGATACTCGACCGAGCTTCCGGCCATGACTGCTCGCGTGTATCCAATTCGGAGTGAAGCGGTTTCGAGGGCCGGCATTCCGCTGATTGAGAGGGCGGAGGTGGCCACCATGTCTGCCGCCGCTATGGAGATTCCGCCCTGCATGGTGCGGTTGGCGCTTTGGAGCAGGGGGTCACTGTTGAGGCTAAGCACCGCATCCTCGCCGTCAACGCGCAATGACGCTCCAAGCATCGCCCCTAAATCGCCCACGGGTATGTCCGGAATCGTCGGAGCTTCTGTCGACATCGCGGACGCGGCGATAGGAATCCATCGGGCCCTTTGAGTCGCCACTGCGACGAGTCGACTGTCCTGATCGAAGATATCGGCAGCAACGAAGCCACCGACCGAATCGCCATGGACGAGCCGCGCCTCTCCGCGCAGCGAAGTCGAGGAAAGCAACCCTGGGAAGGTGTCGATCGTGATTTCCGTACTCACGAACCACGTATGCGGACGACGCGCCATCACTACGGCATAACTCGTGAGATTATCCGCCATCACACCTATCGCCCCTGCACCGATCATGTGCCCGTCGTAGCTCGACCAGTCCCCGCGATCCATTTCCACCCGAGCAGAGCTTTCTCCCACCTTGATGTCACGCACCCGAAAGAGCTTTTCAGGACCGGTGTAGACGACGGGCGGAGGAACTGTTGGATCGTTGAGATCAGGAGCGCCAGTGAGGCCTTTATGGTTCATTCGGACAGGGTAACGGGGGTTAACCGAGTGAACGCGAACTCCTCGAGCGAATTGGGCAATTTGTCCAAAAAATACTCTGGGTAGAAGATGTCGCTATGCAGAAATTCACCGCAATGAACTGCGTCGTCACAGGCGGCGCGGCGGGCATCGGCCTCGCCATCGCCCGCGCCCTCGCCGCCGAGGGTGCGAATGTCGTCGTCGCAGACCTACACTCCGATGCGGCCGAGGCAGTCGCAGCCGAGCTCCGAGAGCGCGGCGTGCGATCCGTGGGCGTCGGGGTCGACGTCTCAAAGCTAGAGGACATGCAACGACTCGCCGCTCGCGCGCGCACAGAGTTCGGCGACATCCACGTGCTGGTCAACAACGCAGGCATCGACGGCTACCGCGGCGGCGCCATCTGGCAGGCCGACGACGCCGACTGGGCCTGGTCGATGGGGGTCAACTTCAACGGGGTGGTCAACGGACTGCGTGCCTTCGTCGACGACATGATCGCGCACGGGCAGCCCGGGCACATCGTCAACACCGGCTCGGAGTCAGGCATCTCGAGGGCCACATCGATGTACATGCTTACCAAGCACGCCGTGGTGGCTCTCACCGAGGTGCTCGAGTCGCAACTCTCGGCCCGTGGCGCGAACATCGGCGTCTCCGTACTTTGCCCCGGGGCGGTTGCGACCGAGTTCTTCGAGTCCAAACACCGCCCTGCCACCCTTGAGTCCGACGCATCCGGCGGCAAGGCTGACCGTGAGCGGTTGCAACAGCACATTGACGCATCCGGAATATCACCTGACGCGGTCGCGCAGACCCTGCTCGACGGCATACGCGCCAACCGCCTCTACGTGCTTACATCCAACGTAAGCACTGACGACGTGCGCAAGCGGGCCGAAGCGATCGTGGGTTCCTGAGAGCCCCCTTCAGGCGGCCAGGTGGAAAGTGCTCGCGAAGCGGGCGAGGAGGTCGCTGCGCCCGCCCAGCACCTCGACCACGCCGGTCGCAATCGCGCGATCAGCGGCAAGCTCACCCGAGATGAGCTGGCGGATGCCCGGACCCGCGGCGAAGGCCAAGTCCGCCGGCCCGTCCCCGCGGGTCACGTCGAGAGCGGAGCCGTCGACATGTACGAGGAGCTCGGCCGGGCCAAAGTGCGCCGCATACGAGGTCGCCGGGAGACCCGCCGCCACGAGCGGTCGGAAGGCAGTGCGCAGCGCCATGGTCATCGAGTCGGGGGTGATGACCTGCTCCGCCCGCGGGTCACCCATCGCCTTGAAGCCCCAGGCGCCGAGCGCGAGCACGACGGGCTCGAGCTCGCGACCATACGGCGTCAGCTCGTAGACAATGACGCGCGAGTGCGGCACGCGGTGGAGGATTCCGGCAGCCTGCAGTTCTTTGAGCCGCGCCGACAGGATGTTGCTCGGTATGCGCGGAAGCCCCGCGGCGAGGTCACCGTACCGTCGCGGCCCGACGAGCAAGTCGCGAACGATGAGCAAAGCCCAGCGTTCGCCGATCAGCTCAAGGGCCCGCGTGACGCCGCAGTACTGCCCGTAGTCGCGTGGGGCCACTGACCTCAGGCCTGCTGGTTCATGAAAGCCTCAGGGCCCTGCGCGGCGGCGACGGGGTCCATCCAGCCGAACTCGATGATGTTGCCGTCCGGGTCGGTGAGCGTGCGCTGGTACATGAAGCCGTAGTCCGATGCGGGGTGTGGCTCAGCGCCGCCCGCGCCGATGCCGGCCGCGATGGCCGCGTCGACGGCATCTCTGCTGTCGACGAAGATCGCGGTCGCCGTGGTCGGGTTCACGGCGGGGTCGCCGAGCGGCAGCGTGGTGAAGGTCTGGAAGAACTCGCGGACCAGGATCATGAAGTAGCTGTGGTCTTCTTCGACAATGACGCACGCTGCGTTGTGGTCGGTGAAGAGCGGGTTGATGGTGAATCCGAGCGCTGTGTAGAACGCCTTCGCGCGCTCCAGGTCGGTCACCGGCATGTTGACGAACATCTGCGGCATCGTGGTCTCCTTCATGGGTTCGGTATGCAGTGATGTCCACACTTGCAAAAAACAAGTAGAACGTCAAGGGGGCGATCTCCGCACATATAGCCAATCCGGACTATTGCGGCAACACGGTTGGATAGGCGACGATAGATCTTTTGGTCGCAGCAAGCGCGACGGCACCACCGCTCTCACGTCCCGGAGGGACCCTCAATGTTCACTGCACCAGCTCACTCTCGTGCCCCGAGATCTCTGGTTGTCGCGCTTGCGGCCGTCGTCGGCTTCGCTGCTCTCACGATCGCCCCGGCAGCCCAAGCAGTCTCGCGCTCCGTCACTATCGACGATCCCGCCCCAGTGTCGGCTGGCCAGGTCGAGCTTCGCGGAACAGTGTCGTCCGGTGAGCCTCAGACGACCACGGTGCTTTATGTAGTCGACAACTCCGGGTCCACCAGCAACCCTGCAGGTCTGGATTGCGACGGCAACGGCACGGCAGGAGAGGCAGGCGACGACCTCAACGGTGACACGTCGATCGGCGATCCGTTGGACTGTGAGATCGGCGCAGTAGGCTCCCTGAACGAGACCCTGGAGGCCTCGTCCGGCGCCTCGGTGGTGTCGCTCGAGACCTTCGCGTCCACCGCAGAGGCAATCAACCTGGACCCACCGACCACCCCACCCGTGCTGTTTGTCGCTCCGGGCGACAAAGGCGCGGGCTCAGAGCCACTCCTCGTGACGGCCTCCAAAAAACTGCGCCGTGATCCGGTCGCAGGTACGTCCTTCGACCCTGCCGTGGCAACCGCACTCCAGACGCTCGCTGACGCGCCAGCGGGGCCCAAATACATCATGTTCCTGTCCGACGGGATCGGCGCC
>JAOPXA010000077.1 GCA_025965395.1 Nocardioidaceae bacterium
GTGGGACTCGAACCCACAACCCGCGGATTAAAAGTCCGCTGCTCTGCCAATTGAGCTAAAGGCCCCAGCATCCTTCGATGCGTACTCTAGTCTGCCAGCCGGCCGGTGCGTCCGCGAAACCAGCGGCGAAAATGAACTGTCGGGACCAGCCGTGGAGCGACTTTCTCGATTTGTCCGAAGGTTTGCGGCGAGGAACGTACGCTTGAGGTGATCGAATGAATCCGAGGAGGGAGCCCGAATGTCCGAACCACTCGACGAGCGGCTCCGCGACGATGAGGTCCTCGACGAGATCGACCTCACGACCGATCTCATGATCGCCGCTACTGAGTCCGAGGGCCCCCTTGAGCAGTCCGAAGTCGACCACATCCTCGGCCTGGACTGACCCTCTCGCGCCCGGCAAGCACCCGCGTTAGGTCAACGGCTCCTGACACCCCTAGCATGGTCTGGCCATCTTAACTTCGACAGGAGTTTGTCGTGCGTTTTCGGATTCGTCCGGTAGAGACATCGTTCTACGATCTATTTTCTGAAATGGCCTCGCACCTCGTCGCGGGCGCCCATCTCCTTGCTGAAGTCCTCGATCCTGGGGCCGACCGCAAGGCCATCGCCGACAAGATGCGCGAAGCCGAGCACGAGGCAGACGAGACGACTCACAAAATCGTCAAGCGGGTCAACAGCACGTTCATCACTCCCTTCGACCGTGAAGACATCTATCGCCTCGCGAGCAGCCTGGACGACGTGATGGACTACATGGAGGAGACCGTCGACCTCATCGTGTTGTACGAGATCGATGAGCTTCCCGCTGAGTTCGCTTCGCAGGTGGAGGTTCTCCAGCGCGCCACCGAACTCACTGCGGAGGCGATGCCCCGCTTGCGTACGATGAAGGACCTCCAGGAGTACTGGATCGAGATCAACCGCCTGGAGAATCAGGGTGACCGCAGCTATCGCCGGGCCGTGGCCAACCTGTTCAGCGGCAGCTACAAGACTCTCGAGGTCATGAAGCTCAAGGACATCGTCGACTCACTGGAGCACGCGATCGATGCGCTCGAGTCCGTCGCCAACACGGTCGAACAGCTAGCAGTCAAGGAGTCCTGAGTCGTGGACCTCACCACGACCCTGCTGATCGCGGTCGTCGCCATCGCGTTGTTCTTCGACTACACGAACGGCTTCCACGACGCAGCCAACGCGATCGCCACCTCGGTCTCGACCCGTGCGCTCACGCCGCGCATCGCGCTGACCATGGCGGCGGTGCTCAACTTCGTAGGCGCGTTGCTGGGCGTCGAGGTCGCCAAGACGATCAAGGATATTCTTTCTGGTTTCGACAACCTAGGGGCCAATGCTGCGCTCACGGTGGTTCTCAGTGCGCTCGTCGGTGCGATCGCCTGGAACCTCATCACGTGGTACTTCGGCATCCCGTCGTCCTCGTCGCATGCCTTGATCGGCGGCCTCATCGGTGTCGGCATCGTCGCTGGTGTCGGGGTGGACTGGCAAAAGGTGGTCGACAAGGTCGCCATCCCGATGGTGATGAGCCCGCTGATCGGGTTCGTCGGGGCGTTCTTGGTGATGCTGGCGATCATGTGGATCTTCCGGCGCGCGCGCCCGCAGCAGGTCAACCGCGGCTTCCGCCTGGCCCAGACGGTGTCGGCTGCTGGCCTCTCGCTCGGCCACGGCCTTCAGGACGCGCAGAAGACGATGGGCGTCATCTTGCTCGCGTTGATCGCGAGCGGACACCATGCGAGCAACGACGAAATCCCCTTGTGGGTCATCGTGTCCGCAGCCGCGGCCATCTCGCTCGGTACGATGTCCGGCGGTATGCGGATCATGCGCACGATGGGACGCAAGATCATCGCTCTCGACCCGCCCCGTGGATTTGCCGCCGAGTCGGTCGCTGCAACCGTGCTCTACGGCATGGCGATCGGTCTGCACGCTCCGGTCTCGACCACTCATACGATGACCTCGGCCATCATGGGGGCCGGAGCCACGAAGCGCTTCAGCGCCGTGCGCTGGGGCGTCGCTCGCGGCATCGTCTTCGCCTGGATCGTGACCATCCCGGCAGCCGCGCTCATGGCAGCGCTGACCTACGGGATCGTCAGCCACATCATCCCCCAGTAGATCCTCTCGCAGCTTGAGGGTTTCGGGTAGCTGCAACAGCCCGAAACCCCCAAGGTCCGTCTCGCGAGGGAAACGGGATTGCGACTACTTCTTCTTGAGCGGGATGATCGTGATCTCTCCAGCTGGTGGATCGGACAGCGCGTTCGTCGAGACGTAGAGTTTGTTGCCCCACAGCTCGATCGCCGCGGGAGACGCCACCTTGATGAACTTCTTCGGCGAGCCCGACCCCGGCCGGACGACAGACACGCGACCCGACCCCGTCTTGCCGCCGAACAGCTCTGCGACGTAGATCGTACCGTCCTTGGCCACGGCTAGCCCCGTGGTCCCGACGAAGCCGCCAGCGACCCGCGTGGTCTTTCCAGTCGAGACCTTGACCGTATAGACAGCGCCACGAGCGCCGAGGCTTGAATCCTCGGGGCCACCAGGCAGCGACGACACGTAGAACTTGCCGCCCGGGCCGATCTCCAGGTCGGTGGGCACGCTCTCGAATCGGTAGGAGTACCCGGCTGCGCAGCTCGGCAGGCCTTGGGCCTCGGCGATTTCCGCAGTGATGTTGATGGCAGGAGCGGCCGGGAGCACGGCTACGGTCTTGATTTTGTGGGTCTTGCGGTTGACCTTCAAGATCGCGTTGGCGGCCGCATCAGCGACGTAGACATTGCGCTTCGTGGTGACCGTGGCATACGGGTGACTGTCGACGACACCGGTGTACGTCGCGGGGTTCTCCTCGGGGAACTGTGCGGCGCAGGTGTCAGGCAAATTGACGAACCCGTACTTCTTCGCGCCGTCGGGATTCTTGGTTTTCTCGTAAGCGTAGAGGTCCGCGATCGCGGTCGACTTGCCGTTCTTCAGCCGCCACAGCTTCGCGCCTGGATTCTCAGGCGGCGCCTCGGGGCCTCCTTGCACCGTGGTGGCGTAGTAGACCACTTTGCCGAAGTGGGAGACCGCGCCGAGCTCGTCGCCCTCGGTGCCGGCGATGACCTTCGAGGTGCCGTTCTTCTTGACCTTGGTCAGGAGGCCAGCAAAGTTCTGGGCGACGTAGACCGTGCCGCTAGCGCGGACGTCGATGCTGAGCGGGCTGATCAAGTTCCCAGCCAGGACGCGCGGGGTTCCGGGCGTCGTCGATGCGGATGCCGCACCTGCAGAGAGTGCGGCGGCCGTGACAAGGGTCGCGGAGCCGATGAGTATGGGTAGCGTTTTGCGCACGATGATTCTCCTTGGTAGTCGATTCCTTAGCAGGCTAGTCCCGCGGAATGCGACTTGAGAACCCCCAAAGACCACGTCGTTACCCGAAACGACCCTGGATGTAGGCCTCGGTTGCTTCTTCGTCGGGGTTGGAGAAGATCTTCGTGGTCTTGCCGTGCTCGATCAGGCGACCGGGCATCCCGACGCCCGACAAGTTGAAGAAAGCAGTCTCTTCGGATACT
>JAOPXA010000088.1 GCA_025965395.1 Nocardioidaceae bacterium
GCGGGGCTCGTCGCGGAGCTCGAGTCGCTCGGCGTCGCTGAGCAAGTCGAGCCTTCCGGCGTGCGGATCGGTGCTGGTCGTCCCTCGGTCGATGTGAAACCGACCGATTCCGGGGCGTACGTGTTGGCGTCGGAAGTTCGGGTCGATGGCTTGATCGTCGCGCGCGTCGGTCTGGGTGGTGCGGTGCTGGCGCGAGCGACCGCACCTGTTCCTGCCTCGCACGACCCCGAAGACGTCGCCGATGCAGTCGTCGAATTGCTCCGCATCGTGACGAAGGACGTGCCCAGCCGGGCAGCCCTCGTCGGAGTCGGCGTCAGCATCCCAGGCATCGTTGGCGCTGTCGACGGGGTCGTCAGGCTGGCTCCGAACCTTGGTTGGTCAGATGTGCCGTTCGCCAAGATCTTGGGCGCTCGACTCGGCTCGATCGGTGTCCCCGTTCTGGGCAACGACGCCGACCTTGGTGCGCTCGCTGAACACAATCGGGGCGCGGCAGTTGGCCTCGGTGACCTCATCTACCTCTCCGGCGACGTAGGCATCGGCGCCGGGGTCATCGTCGGTGGTCGTGCGCTCGAAGGAGCTGGCGGCTACGCAGGCGAGATCGGCCATCTTTCTCATGCGCCCGATGGCCACCTGTGCCGATGCGGCAACCGTGGCTGCTGGGAGACCGAGATCGGTGCGGGCTCCATTGCCCACGCGATCGGTTGCCCGCCCGAACAGATTGCTGCGCTGGGGGAGCACCTCGACAGCGTCACGGAGCCAAGCGAAGAGCTCAAGGTGGTCGGCCAGCACCTCGGGCGCGGCTTGGCCAGCGTCGTCAATCTGTTGAACCCTCAGGCGATCATCCTCGGAGGCTACCTTCGGGCGCTCTATCCGTTGGTGAAGGCCGACGTCGACGCGACCCTCGAGGCGCGGGCACTTCACGCGCCTCACGAGCAGGTGCAGATTCTGCTCCCCGGACTTGGAGGCGACTCGGTGCTGCTCGGCGCTGCCGAGGTGGCATTCCAACCGCTGCTCGCCGATCCTGTGGCAGCGCTCGCTCGTGCGTGCCGCGACGTCGAGAGCGAGCTAGTCGCCCGCGTGAGTCACGGCTAGCGCCACAGCACGGCTGCTCAGATCGCGCCGGCGTAGACCACGCTGAGGGCCTCTTCGGCTGCGCCGGTCGCCGCTGCGTGGATGCCAAGGCCGCTCAGACAGATCTCGGTCTCCTGCAACGGTGCGGCAAGCACCTTGGCGTCGACGATCTCACGGATCTGCGGCACCAGGTAGGTGCCGATCGGGACAAAATAGCCCCCAAGAATCACGATGCTGGGGTTGAGAATGTTGGAAAGAACGGCGATTCCGTTGCCGAGCCAATTTGCCAGCGAGTCGAGCCCATCCCGTACGGAGGCGTCGTCCTGGGCGCGGTCTGCGACCGCACGGGCGGTCTCAAGAGGTGTGCCGGACTCAGCCATCCCCACAGCGGTGAGCATGGCGCGCAGGCCGATCGATGCCTCCCAGCACCCGCTGCGTCCACAACCGCACGCCACGCGGGGATCACCGATCGGCATGTGGCCCACCTCCCCAGCAAACCCCGAGCCACCGCGAAGGACCTGGCCTTCGACCAGGATGCCCGCCCCGACACCCACGGTGCCGGTCAGGTAGAGCGCACTGGGTGAGCCCACGGCGGCACCGCGCGAACCTTCTGCCAGGGCGGCGCAGTTGGCATCGTTGTCGATGCTCACCACTGCCCCGGGAGACAGCCGGGCCGCCAGCAGATCCCTCAGTGGCACCTGGGACCAGTGCAAGTTGGGCGCCGACGACACGATTCCCGCAGCGCGGTCCACGAGGCCAGGCACGGCCGCGGTAACTCCGACGATCGTGTGACCGTCGTCCTCGAGGCGCTGCGTGAGTGCGACCGCAAACGACACGAGGTCCTCCGGCGTTGCCCCCGCGGCCAAGGGGCGCGTCTCGACGAGACGTTCGCGCCCCGAGAGGTCCAGCGCCACAGCGGACATGTAGTCGACGTTGATCTCCAGACCCACGCCGATCGTGCGTTCGCCGGTCAGCACCACGGGTCTGCCAGGTCGACCGCGACCGGATGCTTGCGCTTGGTCCTCCACGACTGCCCCGGCCAGGTCGAGCTGGCCGATGATCGTGCCTACGGTCGCCTTGGCCAGACCCGTGCGCTTGGCCAGGTCCGCGCGAGTCGACGGCCCATTCATCCGCAAGGAGCGCAGGATGAGGGCCGTGTTCTGGCGACGGACCTGGTCGGTGGCCGCCGGGATGCCGGCGTTGTTCATCTAGCCGCGCACGCCGTACAAGTACTCGAGTGCAAGCTGGTCGAGGTGCTCGAAGCCCGGTGCCCACTCGGTGAGCGCCTCGGGATCACGCAGCTCGGCCTTCTCCAGGTCTGCCCACGTCTCACCCTCGTTGAGCGTGGGGGTGGCGAGCTCGGGAAGTTTGGCGACCTCAAGCGCGGCCTGCACCTCGGGATCAGCGCGGAATGCCTTGACCTTGTCACGCAGGATCAGGTAGTTGGTCATGTTGCCTGCGGCTGCGGCCCAGACGCCCTTGTCGTCCTCGGTGCGCGGAGTCTTGAAGTCGAAGTGGACCGGGCCGTCATAGCCACCCGCAAGGATGGTGTCGACAAGCCAGAACGCGCCACGAGCGTTGCCGGCGCCGAAGCGGAAGTCCTGGTCGTAGCGTGGTCCACTTTGACCGTTGAGATCGATGTGGAAGAGCTTGCCGTGCCACAGCGCCTGCGCGTAGCCGTGAGCTGCGTTGAGACCCGCCATCTCCTCGTGTCCGATCTCGGGGTTGACGCCGACGTTCTCCGAGCGGTCAAGGGTGTCGATGAAGGCCAGCGCGTGGCCGATCGTCGGGAGCAGGATGTCGCCGCGGGGCTCGTTGGGCTTGGGCTCGATCGCGAACTTCAGGTCATACCCGCGGTCGTGGACGAACTCTCCGAGCAGGTTGAATGCCTCGCGGTATCGGTCGAGGGCGCTGGTGACGTCCTTGGCGGCGCCAGACTCGGCACCTTCGCGTCCGCCCCAGCACACATACACCTTGGCGCCGAGCTCGGCGGCGAGGTCGATGTTGCGCATGACCTTTCGGATGGCGAAGCGGCGCACGTCGCGGTCGTTGGAGGTGAATCCGCCGTCCTTGAACAGTGGGTGTGAGAACAGGTTCGTGGTCGCCGTCGTGACGACGAGCCCGGTGTCGGAGAGGCCCTGCTTCCAGCGCTCGATGATCTTTGCGCGGTCGCTGTCGTCCGAGCCGAAGGGGATCAGGTCGTCGTCATGGAAGTTAACGCCGTATGCGCCGAGGCGTGCAAGGTTCTCGAGGGCGTAGATCGGGTCCATCGGCTCGCGCGTCGGCTCGCCGAACGGGTCGCGGCCAGCGTATGCGACGGTCCAGAGGCCGAACGAGAACTTGTCTTCAGGGGTGGGTGTCGGGATGCTCATGTGAGCCTTTCTGTTGAGGACCACACGGCGGTGCGGTCACGGAGAAGTGCGTATGCCTCGCGGACATGGGGCGTCGATTCGGCGTCGTAGGTCACTGCTGCAGGTGGTTTCCAAGCGGGTGGTGCGGTGGCCCCGCTGAGGGCCCAGGCCGCCTGACGGGCAGCCCCGAGGGCGACATACTCACCGTCTTCAGGCACGTCGACGGAGACGCCGAAGATGGCGGGTGCCAGTGCGCGGATGGCGGGATTCTTGGCTCCGCCGCCGATGAGCAAGACCCGGTTGACTGGAGCGTGCATGGCCGCCTTCAGGTGGTCGATGGCATCGGCCAACGAGCACAGCAGCGCCTCCACAGCGGCGCGGGCAAGGTCTTCGCGCGTAGTGCTGGTAGTGAGTCCGTGCCACGTGCCGACCGCGTCGGGACGATTGGGAGTGCGCTCACCGTCGTAGTACGGCAGGAGTGTCAGGCCGTTGGCACCGGGCGCGCCGGCGAGGGCGAGACGCGACAACTCTGCGTAGTCAACCCCCAACAGGCGAGCCTGCAGATCGAGTATGCGAGCAGAGTTGATGGTCGCCACTAGGGGGAGGTAGTTGCCCGTGGCATCAGCAAAGCCTGTGACTGCTCCAGTGCCGTCGGCGATCGGCACAGTGCTGATAGCCGAGGCAACGCCCGACGTGCCGATCGAGACGACCACGTCACCTGGCACGAGGCCGAGACCGAGTGCCGCGGCCATGTTGTCGCCGGTGCCGCTGGCGATCACGAGGTCGTTCGTAGTGGTCGCCGCCACCTGGCCGGGGCCGACAATGCGTGGGACTTCGAAGGGATGGCCGAGTGCCGCTGCTGCCAGATCATGGCGCCACGAATGGGTCGACGCGTCGAAGTAGCCGGTCCCTGAGGCGTCGCCACGGTCAGTGAAGGGCTCGCCGGCGCCGCTGGTGAGGTGCCAGGACACGTAGTCGTGGGGGAGCAGCACGCGGTGGACCCGTTCGGCAACGGCGGGTTCGTGATTGCGCAGCCAGCGGAGCTTGGTCGACGTGAATGATGCGACCAGCACGCTGCCGATCGCTGTGGCGCAGGCTTGGGGGCCGCCGATCTCGTCGATCAGATCACGCGCTTCTTGCGCCGAACGGTTGTCGTTCCACAGCAATGCGTCGTAGACGGGTTCGCCCTGCGCATCGAGAGCGACCATTCCGTGCTGCTGTCCGCCCACCGCGACGGCCCGCGACTGATCGAGCAGCGGGCCGCCGGTGGCGTCGAATGCATCGAGCCACGCGCGCGGATCGACCGAGGTCCCAGCAGGGTGTGCTGTCGTCGCCGAGGTGATGACGGTGCCGTCAGCGGCGTCGACGAGGAGTGCCTTGGTCGATTGAGTGGAGGAATCCACTCCGAGCACGAGTTCAGATGTCACACTCCAAGTATTAGTACGAGTCTTGAACTAAGTCAAGGCCTTGACGTGTCATACCTCACATGCGTGGGTCATGAGAGACACTGGGCGAGTGACCATCCACTCGGAGCACCCCTTTCTTCCGCCCGACAAGGATCGCGATCCCGTTCGACGGTTCCGCGGCCACATGCCAGCACCAGTGACCGTGTGGACGACGGGCGCAGAGTCGCTCCGCGAGGGATGGACCGTCTCGTCGTTGATGATCGCCGATGGCCAGCCAGCGCGCCTCGTGGGTTTGATGGACGAGGACGCAGACTTCGTTGATCGCTTGCGTGAGACCGGTGTCTTTGTCGTGAATCTGTTGACCGCAGAGCATCGGTTGCTCGCTGACGCGTTCGCGCGCGTCGGACCAGCGCCAGGCGGACCGTTCACGCTGGGGTCATGGTCGACGTCGGAGTGGGGGCCCGTTCTGGACGATGCTGCGGGCTGGTTAGGAGCCCGCTGGAACGGCGTCGAGGCAAGTCTGGGCTGGCCGATGCTGATCGAGGCCGAGATCGAGCACGCCGAGGTCAGTGGGACTTCACCCGCGCCCATGATGCACCTGCGTGGTCGCTACGAAGATCCACAATAACCGCCCGGCCAAGTCCCAGACGGACCGGTAGACTCGCCAGATACGTTCGCGCACGAGGGGAGAGACGATGGGCCTGCTGGATGACCTCAGTGGTCCCGCCGACCTACGCACCCTCGACGACGACCAGCTGGAGACGCTGGCCACAGAGATCCGTGAGAAGTGCATCAACGCCGTCGCCACCCACGGTGGGCACCTCGGGCCCAATCTCGGCGTCGTCGAGCTCACCATCGCTCTTCACCGCGTTTTCGAATCTCCCCGCGATCGCATCATCTGGGACACCGGTCATCAGTCCTACGTGCACAAGATGCTCACCGGCCGCGCCGCTGACTTCGACGGCTTGCGCACGGAGGGCGGACTTTCGGGCTATCCGAGTCGCGCCGAGTCCGCGCACGACTTCGTCGAGAACTCACACGCGTCGACGAGCCTGTCATACGCTGATGGGTTCGCCAAGGCCAATGCGATTCTCGGCAACAACGATCACGTCGTTGCGGTCATCGGGGATGGTGCCCTCACTGGAGGCATGGCGTGGGAAGCGATCAACAACATCGCCGCCGACAAGGACCGACGCTTGGTCATCGTCGTCAATGACAATGGCCGCTCCTACACGCCGACCGTGGGTGGACTTGCTAACCATCTCGCCAACCTGCGCACCAGCCCTCGCTACGAGCCGACGCTCGACAAGATCAAGGACCGCCTTTCGCGGACCCGTGTCGTGGGCCCCCCCACCTACGAAGCGCTCCATGCGATCAAGAAGGGCTTGAAGGATGCGCTCGCCCCCCAAGGCATGTTCGAGGATCTGGGGCTCAAATACCTCGGCCCGATCGATGGGCACGACCGAGAAGCAGTAGAGCGCTGTCTCAGCCAGGCGAAGAAGTTCGACGGTCCCGTGTTGGTGCATGTCCTGACCACCAAGGGCCAGGGCTACGACCTCGCCGTTGAGAACGAGAACGACCAGATGCATCAGGCCGCGCCGTTCGACCGCACCACGGGCGATGCGGTGAGCGTCCCGCCCGTGTCATGGACATCGGTGTTTCGCGACGAGGTCGTCCGCATCGCTGATGAGCGCGCCGACGTCGTGGCCGTCACCGCGGCGATGCTCTTCCCCGTGGGGCTCGACGCGTTCGCCGACAAGTTTCCCGACCGGGTCTACGACGTCGGCATCGCCGAGCAGCACGCGGTGACGAGCGCAGCGGGTCTTGCCATGGGCGGACTCCACCCGATCGTCGCCGTCTACGCAACCTTCCTCAATCGAGCGTTCGACCAAGTCCTGCTCGACGTTGCGATGCACCGCTGTGGCGTGACTTTCGTGCTCGATCGTGCGGGAGTCACGGGCGACGACGGCGCGAGCCACAACGGCATGTGGGATATGTCCTTGCTCCAAATCGTCCCGGGTCTGCACCTTGCTGCTCCTCGCGACGGTTCCCAGCTGCGGGAGCTGCTGCGCGAGTCTGTCGAGATCGACGACGCGCCTTCGGTCGTACGGTTCTCCAAAGGTGCGGTCCCCGCTGATATCCCTGCCTGCGAGCGCATCGGCACGGTCGACGTGCTCAGCCGGGATGCTGCCACCGACGTGTTGATGATCGCAGTTGGATCCATGGCGGGCGTATGTGCTGCGGCCGCCGAGAAGCTCCGCGCTGAAGGATTCGGCATTACGGTCGTCGACCCCCGGTGGGTCAAACCTCTGGACCCGGCTGTCGTCGAGCTCGCGCGCACCCACCGCGTCGTCGTCACGGTCGAGGACAACGGCCGCGTCGGTGGTGTGGGATCAACGATTGCGCTCGCCTTGCAAGACGCCGCGGTGGCGACCCCCGTGCGCGTCCACGCCATACCTCAGGAATTTTTCGCCCACGCCAAGCGTGATGTCATCCTCGAACGCGTCGGCCTTCATCCCGATGCCATCGCGTTCGATACGTTGGGCGCGTTGCGTGGGAATGCTGGCAGACCGTGATGTGTTGGGACTGATGAGATGAAGTGGATGTCAAGATTCAAGCCGACCGAGCCCGAGTTTCCCCTCGGTGATGCCCCCGTGATGATTTACGCGCTGGAAGGTTTCCTCGGCGCGGGATCTGCCTCGCGCCTCGCGGCCGAGCATCTCGACCCGACCGACGGCGACATCGTCTATAGCTTCGACATCGATGACTACTACGACTATCGCGCCCGTCGACCGGTCATGACGTTCAACCGCGATCACTACTCCGACTATGAGGCTCCGTCCCTGCACGTGGTGCGCAAGACGGACACGAGCGATCGTCCCTATCTGCTGCTGTCGGGGCCCGAGCCAGATTTCCGTTGGGAACAGTTCGCCGAGGAAGTCCACGACGTCGTCGAGGACTTTGGGGTGTCCCTGTCTCTCAGCATGGGAGCTGTCCCGATGGGTGTGCCACACACGCGGCCGCTCATGATCACCTCTCACGGCACGCGTCCTGAGCTGATCGACCGCAAGAACCTCTGGGACGCCCAGGTGATGGTTCCGTCGTCGGCCATGTCGCTTGTTGAATACCGATTGGGTCAGCACGGCCACGATGCTGCTGGCTATGTCGTCCACGTGCCGCACTACCTTGCCCAGGTCGACTTCCCGACCGCGTCCATCGCTCTGCTCGATGCCGTGGGAGAGCGCACCGGCCTCCGCTTCGATCTCGACGCGCTGCGCTTGCGCCAAGCTTCGGCTCTTGGCGACATCGAGACGCAGATCCGCGAGCAGGATGGCGGCTCGCTGCTTGCTGGCCTCGAGGAGCAGTACGACGCCTTTACTCGCGGAGCCACCGACTCGCTTCTCGCATCCGATGAGTCCATCCCCGATGGCGACGAACTAGGTCGCCAGTTCGAGCAATTCCTGGCCAGCCAGGACAACAAAGACGATCGCGACTGATCGCGCGTGCCGCTTGAACCCAGCGAGCTCGTCTCGCTGCTCGATCTCGAACGTCTCGAGGACGGCCTCTATCGCGGGCGCCAACCCGAGCACTCCAGGTTGGCACGGGTCTACGGCGGGCAGGTGATGGCTCAGGCGCTCATGGCAGCGTGCCGCAGCGTCCACGAGTCTCGCTTCGTGCACTCGCTGCACGCGTACTTCCTTCTCGGCGGCGATCCCTCCATCCCGATCGTCTATGACGTCGAGCGCATTCGCGACGGCGGATCCTTCAGCACGCGACGCGTGGCCGCTCGCCAGCACGGCGAGGTGATTTTCTACATGACCGCCTCGTTCCACAAGACCGAGAGCGGCTACGAGCACCAAGATGCGATGCCCGACGTGCCCTCGGTCGACGCCACCGCGCAGATGGAGAATCTGGCGGGCTTCTCGAGCGAGGATGCGAAGTTCGGTTGGGCTGAGGAGTGGTCGGCACTCGACATGCGCTACATCGGTGACAACCGCGACGCCGACGATCCCGATCGGGCTTTGCACCCGGCCAAGCAGCAGTTGTGGATCCGCGCGCGAGGCGAGCTTCCCGATGACCAAGTGCTGCACCGTTGTGTGCTGACTTACATCAGCGACCTCACACTGCTGGGCTCGTCACTGAGGCCGCATGCGGTTGGCATTGACTCACCCACAATCCAGTCTGCTTCGCTCGACCACTCGATGTGGTTTCACCACCCCGTTCAGGCTGGTGCGTGGCACCTCTACGACCAGGGCTCGCCTGCCGCAGTGGGAGCACGGGGGCTCGGCACGGGCAGGATCTTCTCTCAGGACGGCGTGCTCGTTGCGACCGTCGCTCAGGAAGGCCTGATCAGGGCTGTGAAAAAGCCCGTCTAGCTCGCGGTGAGCAGGCCGACGAGGTGGGTCGCTGCCTTCTTGGTGCCCACCACGCCGAAGGTCGTGACATCGCCGTCGTGCGTCGACCCAAACACTACGGTCGCGGGCAGCAGGATCGGCTTCTTGAACTCCACATCGACAATGAACGCGTCGGGAAGCCTGCTTTGAAGCGCTGCCATCGCTCGCGCCTTGGTCCACATGCCGTGGGCGATGTTGGACCGGAAGCCAAATGCCCTGGCCGTCAGCGGATAGAGATGGATGGGGTTGCGGTCTCCCGAGACGGCGGCATAGCGTCGCCCAAGGTTGCCAGCAGCCTTCCAGTGCACCACGCCGCGAGGTGCTTCGACACCGTCCAAGGTCGGAGGCGCGAGCTCGACGTTGCCTCCTTTGCCGCGTGAGAACACCGTCATGACCTCGTCCCACACGGGTTCACCCTCGACGGTGATCTCGGTCAAGATGTCGGCCAGCGTGCCC
>JAOPXA010000094.1 GCA_025965395.1 Nocardioidaceae bacterium
TCGGCCCACTCGGCGGCGACGTAGCCGGCTCGCTTGAAGGTGTAGGCGCCCCAGCCGACGCCGACGACCTCGATGTTGTTGAGCAGCAGGCGATTCACCTTCACCGTGGGGATCTCGCCATCGGCGAAGCCCACGACGAGAAGCCGCCCGTCGTCGCGCAGCGACCGCAGCGAGTCGGTGAAGCGGTCCCCGCCGACCGGGTCAAGCACGATGTCGACGCCCTCGCCATCGGTCAAGGCCAGCACCGCGTCCTTGAAGCCTTCGGAGAGCACGTATGAGTCGGCGCCGGCGTCAAGCGCGATCTGGCCCTTCTCGTCGGTCGATGTCACGGCAATCACCTGCCCTGCGCCGTATGCCTTCGCGATTTGGATCGACGCGGTGCCGACGCCTCCGGCCGCGCCGTGCACGAGCACAGACTCGCCGGCGACCATACGTCCGCGGGGCAGCAGCGAGAAGTGCGCGGTCAAGTAGTTGAGCGGTATGGACGCGCCCTTCTCAAATGACACGTTGTCGGGCAGAGCGAACGTCATGTCGACGGTCGCGGTCGCGTGGGTGGCGAATCCGCCCAGCATGGAAAAGCCCACGACGCGATCGCCAACCGCGAAGGGCGAGCCCTCGGGTGCGGAGACGATCTCACCGGCTACCTCGGCGCCGGGCACATACGGCATGGGCGGTTTCGTTTGGTACATACCGCGCGTCTGCAGGACGTCGGGGAAGGCCACTCCCGCAGCGCGGACGCGGATCAGCACCTCATCCGGGCCCGGAACGGGCTGATCGATATCGACCAGTTCGATGGAGTCGGGACCGTCGAGACGTGTGACCAGGATCGCTTTCATGCGCCCAGTGTAGGGCTAGCCTAAGCGCCTGCTCAGTCGGATGGGGGCCTTGTCGGCCGGGACCGACGTGATGTTGCGCTGCTTGGTCGGCGACGGTCCGTCGGCGCTGACGGTGTAGTGCGTGAGGATCTCGCGCAGGATGACGCTGCCTTCCATGAGGGAGAACCCGGCCCCGATGCAGCGGCGCACGCCACCGCCGAAGGGGATCCAGGTGTGGGGCTCGACCTCGCCGTCCAAGAACCGTCGCGGCCGGTAGGTGCGCGCTTCGTCGAAGTTCTCCTCGCGCGCGTGGGAGAGCCGAATCGATGGCGCGGCAGTGGTGCCCGCGGGCACGAGGTAGCCGCCGATGATTTGGTCGGACTTGAGCTTGCGTGCCACCTGGTCGATGATCGGGTGCACGCGCATCCCTTCCTTCAGGCACGCCTCGAGGAAGGCGTCGTCGCCACTGTCCGCGGCCGCAATCGCCTCGCGCTGGATGTCGGGATGCATCGCCAGCTCGTGCAGCGTCCACGTCAGCGCCGACGCGGTCGTCTCGTGGCCGGCCAGGAGCAGCGTGACGAGCTGGTCGCGCAGCTCGGCATCGGTGAGCGGCTCGTCGTCCCTCCCGTCAGTCGAGCCGGTCGAGACCCCCACCTGAAGCAGGCGCGACAGCACGTCGTTGCGGTCCGCGAGATCGGTGACCGTCCGCCGTTCGGCGATCTCGCGGTAGAGCAGCGCGTCGAGCTCGGCCTTGTTCTCGAAGTAGCGCTTCCACGGGCCCTTGTTGGCCAGCCGCGGCGCCGCAAACCCGATCAGCATCCACGAAGCGAAGTTGACGGTCTTCGTCACCCGCGGCCGCATCTGGTCGAGGCGCTCGCTGTCGGTCACCCCGAACACCACTTGGAGGATGATCTCGAGCGTCAATGCGTTCATCCGGTCCAGCGTCACGATCGTCTCGCCGTCGTGCCACGTGGCGACCTCGCGTCGTGAAATCGACTCGACGAGGTCACGATAGCTGCGCAGCGAAGCACCGTTGAAGGCCGGCATCAGGAGCTTGCGGGCACGCACGTGGAGGTCGTCGTCGATCAACAGGACGGAGTGCTCACCCATGATCGGCTTGAGGACGACGTTGCCTTCGCCGGCGTGGAACAGAGCGGGATCGCCAGCAAAGATCTTCTTGATGTCCTCGCTCGCAGCGACGAACACCACGTTGCCGATGCGCGGTGGCATCCGCAGGATAAACGTGTCCCCGTATGCCTCGTGCCACCGCGGCACCGAGATGTGCCGCCCCCGCAAGAACTGCATGGCGAGCACCCAGCGTGGACGCCGCGGCCCCGGCGGAAGGCCGCGGTGCTCCTGCGTGAGGTCCTGCGGGGCGATCGTCATACCGAGGTCGTCTCCCGGGTGCTTGGCAGCCACGAGAAGTGGTCGGCGTCCACTTTTCGCGTCTCCCACCAGTAGCGGAAGGTGAAGCCGGGCCAAATCGTACGATTTTTGCCCGCGCTGTCGAGATACCAGCTCGTGCAGCCTCCTTGGCTCCACACGCCCTTGGAGACCTTCTTTTGAAGCGCCTCGTTGAACTCGACTTGCGCGCGCTCCTTGGGCTCGACCGCACCGGCGCCGCGGTCATCCATCGCATCAAGGAGGCGCAGGATGTAGGAGGTCTGTTGCTCGATCATGAAGACGACCGAGTTGTGGCCCAGAGCCGTGTTGGGCCCGAGCAGGAAGAAGAAGTTGGGGAACTTCGCCACACCGATCCCGAGGTAGGTCTCGATGCCGTGGCTCGTGAACTGCTTCGACAGGTCGACCCCGTCGCGACCAGTGACGTGGACCCATTCGAACGCATCGGTGACGTGGAAACCCGTGCCGTAGATGATGACGTCAGCCTCGTGCAGGATGCCCTCCTTGTCGACAACTCCTTGGGGCGTGATCTCGGCGATGCCGGTGTCGATAAGCGCGATGTTGTCGCGTTGATAGGTCTTGAGGTAGTTGTCGGACTTGAGCACGCGCTTGCAGCCGAGGCGGTAGTCGGGAGTCAGCTTGCGACGGAGTTCGGGGTCGTCGATCGTGCGCTCGATATAAGCGACGGTCTTCTTCTCAGCGATCTTGGAGATGCCCTGGAGCGGTCCGGTGAAGGCAAGTTGCTGCGCCTCGAGTCCCCAGTAGAGAGCATCGCGGTAGGCGCGATTGGCGCCTGGCACCTTGGTCAAAGCCGTGCGCTTCCAGCCCGTGATTGCGCTGTTGCTCTTCGGCACTACCCAGGGGGGTGTGCGCTGGAAGACCGACACGAACGCGGCATCCGGCGTGATTTCGGGGACGAATTGCACCGCGCTCGCGCCCGTGCCGATCACGGCGACCTTGGCGCCGACCAGGTCGACCGAGTGGTCCCACTGCGCCGAGTGGAACGTCGGTCCGGTGAAGGTCTCGGCGCCTGGAATGTGGGGGATGCGGGGGATGTGCAGGCCGCCGATGCCCGAGATAAGAACCCGCGCTTCGTATGTCTGCCCGCCCGCCGTGCTGATGCTCCAACGCCGGCGATCGTTGTCCCAGTCGG
>JAOPXA010000117.1 GCA_025965395.1 Nocardioidaceae bacterium
GTGGGACCGATCAGCTCGACCGAGGCACTCTTCAAGCGCAAGGGCGTGTCGATCGGCGACGTCGACGTCGTCGAGCTCAATGAAGCATTTGCCGCTCAGGTCGTCGCCGTGTGCCGCGAGCTTGGCATTGACATGGAGACGCAGCTCAACCCCTTCGGTGGAGCCATCGCGCTTGGCCACCCTTTCGGCATGACGGGTGTGCGCATGGTGACGACGCTCCTTAATGGTCTCGAGACTCGTGACGGCACACTCGGTCTTGTCACGCAGTGCATCGGCGGCGGCCAGGGCATGTCGATGCTGATTGAGCGAGTTGCTTGATCTGATGCTGCTCACCGAACGCCAAGGCGACGTCCTCCATGTCACGCTCAACCGCCCTGAGTCCTACAACGCGGTCAATCCCGAGCTGCGCGACGCGCTGGTAGAGGTCTTCGATGCGGTTGAGGCCGACGGCGTTCGTGCGGTGATTCTCAAGGGCAGCGGGCGAGGCTTCTGCGCAGGTGCTGACCTCAAGGCCCCGCGTCCCGCAAAGCCTGGCGTCGCAACGACCCAAGGCATGCGCCTGTCGACCCAGAAACTCGTACGCTCCTTTCTCGACTGCCCGATCCCGATCGTGTCGGCCGTTCACGGCACCGCAGCGGGCATCGGTCTCACGCTGGCGCTGGGAGCAGACATCTGCATCGCCGCTGACACGGCAAAGTTCGTGCCTGCCTACGCGCAGAAGGCCATCATTCCTGACGGCGGCGTTGCCTTTTTCCTTCCACGGATGATCGGCATCGCGCAGACGAAGAACTTCCTGATGCGCGGCAAGCCGATGTTGGCCCCAGACGCGCTGCGGATCGGCATGATTGCGGAGGTTGTTCCGGCCGACGAACTTGAAGCCGCAGCAAACACTGCGGCGGAAGAGCTCGCGGCGATGCCAACGGTCACGCTGGCACTCACCAAGCAGATGCTCGCCCAGTCGTTCGAGACCGACCTCGTGACGACCCTCTTCACCGAGCGCGCCACGCAAGGCCTCTCGGCGATCACCGACGACGCGGCCGAAGGCACCCGCGCCTTCATCGAGGGCCGTCAACCGACCTATCAGGGTCGCTGAAGCACACCAAACTTTTCAAGCATCAACCCAACGCGAGAGCATCAAGGAGAACACCACGTGAGCACAGAGCCGGTACTGAAAGTCGAATCAGACGGACCCGTCCGCATCGTGACGCTGAACCGTCCCGACGCGCTCAATTCCATGACCGACGACCTTCACACCGCCCTCGGTGATGTGTGGCAGAAGCTCAGCCGAGATTGGGATGCGCGCGCGGTCGTCCTGACCGGTGCGGGTCGTGCGTTCAGCGCCGGCGGCGATGTCCCCGGCTTTATCGAGACGACCGAAAACGTCGACAACCGTCGCTCGGGCATCCGCGACGCGGGCCGCCTGGTTACGGAGATGCTGCGCTTTCACTTGCCAGTCGTGGGGGCCATCAATGGTCCGGCCGTCGGCCTAGGCGCCAGCGTCGCGGTCATGTGCGACCTCGTGGTGATGTCGGAGAAGTCGTTCATGTCTGACCCGCACGTCGCCATTGGCCTCGTTGCCGGTGACGGTGGTGTGGTGACCTGGCCTGCGATGATGAGCATCCTCAAAGCCAAGGAGTACCTGCTCCTGGGTGACCGGATCCAGCCTGCCGAGGCTTTGGCGTTGGGCCTTGCCAACCGGGTCGTTCCGCCCGAAGAGCTCATGCCCACCGCGCTCGAGCTGGCGCATCGCCTGGCTGCACTTCCTCCCCAGGCCGTGCAGGACACGAAGCGGGCCATCAACTTGCACCTACAGAACTCCGCCGCGCAGGTTCTTCCCTTCGCCCTGGCGTCCGAAGAGCTGTCCTTCACCACCGACGCCGTGCGGGCGTTGTCCAAGAAGTTCGCCGAAGAACACAAGAAGTAGCACGAGGAATCCACATGACTGACACGACATCCGCCGATCTCGGCTCCTTGTCACCGATCGAGTTCCAGCAAAGACTCGACCAGTGGATCAAGGACAACGAAGCCGAGCTCACGGCGAGCGAGCCCGACGAGAGCAAGAGCGTCGAAGAGGCAACTGCGCCGCCTCGCCCGTTCCAGACACTGCTCTGGAACGCGGGTTGGCTTCGGGCAGGTTGGCCCGAGGAGATCGGTGGCACCGGTGGTTCTGCCGTCCAGCGGGCTCAGGTCTACGAAGGCCTCGCGGCGGCCGGCTATGCGCTTCCGGAGACGCTTCCGACGCTGGAGGTTCTCACTCCAGCCCTCCTGAAGTACGCTCCGGCCCTCGCGCACACATACTCAGAGGGCTTCCTCAGCGGCAAGGAGTTGTGGTGCCAGGGATTCTCCGAGACCGAGGCCGGCTCCGACATGGCCTCGATGCGTACGCGCGCCAAGAAGGTCGAAGGTGGTTGGTCCATCTCCGGCCACAAGGTCTGGAACAGCTACGCGTCGGTCTCTGATCGGTGCGTGCTGCTGGCCCGCACGGGCGAACAAGAGTCACGCCACAAGGGGATCTCGGCGTTCTTGGTCGACATGGACACCCCGGGTGTCGAGGCGCGCCCCATCAAGACGATGACGAGCCGCAACGAGCTGAGCGAGATCTACTTCGACAACGCCTTCATTGCCGACGACCGCATCATCGGTGAGGTCAACCAGGGCTGGGAATTCGCGATGTACCTCCTCCAGTGGGAGCGCGGTATGTACGCCTGGATGCGTCAGGCCTGGCTTAACAACCGCCTCGACGAGATCCGTCCCTTGGTCAAGACGTCCGACCAGGAAAAGGAGCTGGGTGCGGCTTACATGCGTGCACTCGCCTTGCGCCTCGTCTCGCGCCGCACGATCCGCCAGCTCGACAAGGGCATCTACGCCGGACCCGAGGTCTCGATCGACAAGTTGCTCCTCTCCTCGGCTGAGCAGATCGTGCTTGACCTCGCGCGCTCGGTCCACCGCGGAGCGTACGAGCTGGGCGACGAACCCGAAGATGCCCGCCTCGTGGGCGACTTCTTCTATACAAGGTCAGCCTCCATCTATGGTGGCGCCGCCGAAATCCAGCGTGACGTCGTCGCGCAACGAGTGTTGGGACTGCCCCGTGGACGCTGAACTGGAAAAGGGAATCAAATCCGCCGTCGAGAGTGCGGCGAAGGAGTCGTCGACCTTCTCGAGTGCTCGCCTCGTCGAACTCGGCTGGGACGAACTCCTGGCCGATGACCCCGAGACCGCAGTCAGGGCGTTGTTCGAGGAGTCGGGCAACAAGCTGATCTCCAGCTCAGCGCTTGACAGTGTGGTGCTCGCGGCGCTCGATGCTCCCTGGTCATGGACGACCACGCGCGTCGGTTATCCACGACCTGGCAACCAATCGGCATCGGCCGCGGACGGTCGAATCGACGCGGTGCTGCTTGCCGACGTCGAAGGGATCGAGCAGGTCGTCGTGCCGTTGGACACCGCCGACGGCATCAAGCTGTATGTGGTGGCGCTCGCGGACGGTGAGGCATCGCCCATCGGCGGCATCGACAAGGCGCTCGGCCTCTACCGCTTCACCGCCGACAGCTCCAAGGCCGTCCTGGCCGAGGGCGCTCTGGCCGACGGTTGGCCTGCAGCGCTCCTCGTCGCACGCCGCGCCGTGTCACACCAGATCATCGGCCTGAGCCACAAGATGATGGACATCGCTGTCGATCACGTCACGGTGCGTCATCAGTTCGGTCGCCCGTTGGGCGCCAACCAGGCGATCCAGCACCGTCTCGCCGACGCCAAGGTCGAGATCTCGGCCGCCGAGACATTCGCGGACGAGAGCTGGGCGACTGCCACGCAGCTCTCCACTTCTGCCGCCAAGGGACAGGCAAGCCGGGCTATCGAGCTGATGGCCAAG
>JAOPXA010000139.1 GCA_025965395.1 Nocardioidaceae bacterium
ACCCGCAACAAGGCGACCGTCGACGGCCTGGCGGAGGCGTGGACCACCCAGCCCGCGAAGGGTGTGCCCGTCATCGCCATCCGCGACAACCCCCACGTGTCGGAGACCCATACCCAGTGCGTCGAGCGCTTCGGTCTCACCGATCCCGCCAAGTGCGCAACGAGCCGTCGCCAAGCGTTCGCCGATTTCGATGGCACGATGGCGGCTGTCAAGCGGACGCCCGGATCGACACACGTCGACATGTCGGACTACTACTGCACCAAGACCACGTGTCCGGCCGTGATCGGGGGTGTCATGGTCAACCGGGATCCCGGCCATCTCACTGCATCTTATGTGACGACACTCGCACCGTACCTAGGTGAGGCAATTCGATCCGCGCTGCGCGCTCAGGGCGTAGATTAGGCGCATGACCGCGCCGCCTGAGCAATGGCTAGAAGCCCCCGAACTCATGGGCGACCATGTCTCGCTCGTCCCCCTCGAGACCTACCACGCGGCCGGCCTGCTCGAAGCGGCCAGTGACGACTCCATCTTTCGCTGGATGCGCTTCGCCCGCCCGAAGACGATCGAGGAAGCCGAAGAGCTGATCACGTCGTTCGTCGAACGCCCCGGCGTGGCCTGGGCCATGATCGATGAGCGAACGGACTCTGTCGCCGGCTTCACGACCTACTACGACATCGACCCGGTCAACCGCACCGTCGCGATCGGAAGCACCCTCATCGGCGCTCGCTACCAACGCACGGGCATCAACACCGAAGCCAAGCTCCTCCTGCTCACCCGTGCGTTCGAGGTCCTCGGCGCCGTTCGCGTCGTCTGGCACGTCGACATCTACAACACGCCGTCGAAGATTGCGGTCGAGCGCATCGGCGGACAGCGCGAAGGCGTGCTGCGCAAGCACGTGATGCGGCTCGACGGCTCCTGGCGCGACACGGTGGTCTTCTCCATGCTCGACGACGAGTGGCCTCACCAACGCGTCATGATCATGAAGGCGCTCCGACCGCTCTAGCGGTCTAGGCGACCTAGACTGACCTGGTGATTCAACGCGCGCGCATAGCCACGTGTGTCTTCTTTGTCCTCAACGGCTTCACTCTTGGGACGTGGGTCGTCCACATCCCCGTGATCCAGGACCGCGCTGACATCTCCAAGGAAACACTCGGCTACCTGATCTTGATCCTCGGCGGCGCCGCACTCGTCGGTATGTATGTGACCGGGCGGCTCATCGACCACTTCGGCAGCTCCAAGGTCGTGTACGTCGGCTCCCTCTTGGTCAGCCTGTCGCTGCTCGGCCCTGGCCTAGCCACGAGTGGATTCGGCCTCGGCATTGCGCTGACACTCCTCGGCTTGAGCAACGGCCTCGTCGACGTGTCCGAGAACGCCCAGGGTGTCGAGGTCGAGCGCGAGTACGGTCGACCGATCCTGAGCGCCTTCCACGCCTTCTTTTCCCTCGGCGGCATTCTCGCCGCGATCGTCGGCGGGGTCGCAATCTCGTTGGGGGTCGATATTCGCCTCACCCTCGGCATTGCCGCGGCGATAGGCATCGTCGTCGCGACGTCCGTACGTCCTTGGCTGTTCGTCGCGCCTCCCCTCGTCCACGCCACATCCGGTCCCCGCACCAAGGCCACCTGGACGTCCCGCGTGCTCCTCCTCGGCGGCCTCGCGTTCGCCATCCTGCTCGCGGAGGGCGTTGCCTACGACTGGAGCACCGTCCATCTGCACGACAGCCTCGGAGCGTCCAAGGCGGTCGCGGCCTATGCGTTCGGGATCTTCTCGGCCATGATGACGATCGTCCGACTCTGCGCCGACCGGATTGTCGCCCGCATCGGGAGCGCTCAATACGTACGCGTCGCCGCCACGATCGGCGCGGTCGGGCTCTCCACGGCGGCCCTCTCCCAGACCGTTCCCGTCGCGCTGCTCGGCTGGGGCATCTTCGGCGTCGGCCTCGCGGGTTGTGTGCCGCAGTTCTTCTCCGCGGCGGGCAACGTCGACCCTTCGGCATCAGGCAGCTATCTGGCGCGCGTCACCGCGTGCGGCTACCTCGGCCTCCTTGCCGGACCCGCCATCATCGGCATCTTGACCCGGTGGGTCCCCCTGACCACCGCCTTCCTCGTCCCGCTAGCGGGGTGCGTCGCTGCGGCGTTGTTGGCGCCACGCGCTCTGCGCCAAGATGTTGTTCATGCCCCGGCCTCTGACTGAGCTCGTGGAGCCCGGTTGGGCGGCTGCACTCGCCCCTGTTGCTCCCGATATCGCGACCATGGGTGATTTCCTGCGCGCCGAGAATGCCGCAGGGCGCGGCTACCTTCCCGCTGGCGACCAGGTGCTGCGCGCATTCCAAGACCCGTTCGACGACGTCCGCGTCCTCATCGTCGGCCAGGACCCCTATCCGACACCCGGCCACCCCATGGGTCTGTCGTTCTCGGTGAAGCCCGACGTGCGACCCGTACCGCGTAGCCTCCAGAACATCTACCGCGAGATGTACACCGACCTGGACCTCGCCGCACCCCCGCATGGCGACCTCAGCGCGTGGTCCCGCCAAGGCGTGCTCCTGCTCAACAGGGTGCTGACTGTGACTCCCGGGGCGCCGGCGAGCCATCGCGGCAAAGGGTGGGAAGCCGTGACCGAGCAGGCCATCCGTGCGCTCGTCATGCGCACCCAACCGCTCGTCGCGGTGCTATGGGGCCGTGACGCCCAAGGTCTCAAGACGCTGCTGGGGGGTACACCCTCCATCGAGAGCGCCCACCCCAGTCCCCTCTCGGCCTCACGAGGGTTCTTCGGGTCGCGACCGTTCAGTCGGGTCAACGACCTTTTGTCCAAGCAGGGCGCGCAGTCGGTGAATTGGGACCTGAACGGCTAGGGTGACAACAACGTAAGGAGTTTTCGTGGGGAGCACCAAGCCAGTCCGTGATCGGGCGGTCGTCATCGACGAGAGTCTCGAGACGATGAGGCGCTGGGGTGTGCGACTCATCGTCTTCGCGATCTCCCTCGTGATCCTGGGCTGGATCGTGTCCCGCTCCTGGGTCGTCCTCTACCCCATCTCGATCGCGCTGATCGTGTCCACCGTGCTGTCTCCGCCGGTCAGCTGGCTGCGCCGCAAGGGATGGCCGTCA
>JAOPXA010000153.1 GCA_025965395.1 Nocardioidaceae bacterium
CGCATGGCGCAGGAGGCCGGTTGCGCCGCAATCGCCTTGCATGGGCGCACGGCCTCGCAGCACTACTCCGGGGTCGCCGACTGGGACGCCATCGCCGAGCTCAAGCAAGCGGTCGACATACCGGTCCTCGGCAACGGCGATATCTGGGAGGCCGCTGACGCGATTCGGATGGTCGAGCACACCGGCTGCGACGGGGTCGTCGTCGGGCGCGGTTGCTTGGGCAGGCCCTGGCTGTTCCGCGACTTGGCTGCCGCCTTCGCTGGCGAGGACGTGCTTGAGTTGCCGACCTTGGGCGAGGTGTCCGCGGTGATGCGCCGTCACGCCGAACTGCTGGGGCTGCACTTGGGGGAGGAGCGCGGTTGCGTGGAGTTCCGCAAGCACATTGCGTGGTACCTCAAGGGCTTCCGTGCGGGCGGCACGATACGCAGTCAGCTCGGCATGGTGTCGTCCTATGCCGCGCTCGATGACCTGTTGGGTCAACTCGATCCGACGGAGCCCTACCCGATGGGTGAGCTCGGCACGCCACGCGGACGCCAGGGCAGCGCCAAACGCGTCACGCTGCCCGACGGCTGGCTCGACAGCCGCGAGCTGATGGGTGAGATCGATCTCGCGGCCGAAGACGCCATCTCCGGCGGTTGACCCACATACCTACCCGGCTCCATCCCCAAGATGTGGAGACTTAGCCGCCTATCGCGGGCCGCCCAAGGGCGTATTGGTCTCCGAATCGTGGGGAATTACGGGGGTCCGTTGGCGAGCCGCGTGGGCGCGGTCGAGCTGGGCGAAAGCCTCGCGTCGTACGACAGCAGCATAGAAGTTGCGCGCCTCTGCATCCACCGGACCCTTGGGTGTATGCACGTCGAGCGTGGCGAGGCCCAACCACCGCTGCAACGGTCCCTGGCTGATGGCGACCGATTGGGTCTTCTGGTGGGGCACGATGTTGCGCGTGTGTTGGATCCATCCGGCGCGCGTGAGCAAGGAGGCGTCGTTGACCGCAAGGGCCCGATAACGCCAGCCGACGGGCGCAAACCAGGCCGAACGTCTGGGCGCATACGCCAGGGGTTCGGTGTTGAAGGCGTTGCCAGGGATCAGTTCGTCGATGACCTGCAGCGCCAGCCGAGGGTCGCTGATGGGCAAGAGCGTCGAGATCGACTCGCCACCCTCGTCGTCTTGGGCCGCATACCCGGCGACGTCGACCTCAAGGCGCATCCAGCCAAAGAAGCGCCAGACGAATGGTTCCTCGACCGCAATTCCCTGCACACGATCGAACGGCACGGTCTGGGACGTGCGTGAGAGCAAACCGCGCTCGATCCGGAGCCCGCGACTCGTGCGGGTGAGCGTGAATCCCCACTGAGCGACGACGCGCTTGCTCACGATCTGCACGAGCCAGAACGCGGTGGGGATCAATCCACCGAGGATCGCCAGGAAACGGTCGAACCACACGCCGATCACCACAAGGGCCACGGCGCCGATGACAGCAAACAAGAAGTCGAGCGACAGCAAGGTGCCGATCGCGATGCGCTCGCTTGGGACCGCCGCGAGAACGGTGCCGGTGTGGTCGAGAGCATCGAGCGACTGAGGGTCTTCGCCGTGGGCGCGGAGCAAGAGCAGCGACCTCAACTCCTGAGCGTCGCTAAGCTTGAGAAATTTGAGACTCGTACGCGACTTGTCGCCGCCCGCCATCTCGATGCGAAGCTCCGCAAGCCCGAAGACGCGAGCGACCAAGGGCTCGGTGATGTCGACGGACTGGAGTCGCTCGTAGGGGATGCGGCGCGAGTTCTTGCTGAGCACACCCGAGGTGATCCGAAGCTCGGTGCCGTCGATGACATAGCGAGTGAAGCCCCATTGGAGGAATCCGACGCCCATGCCGAGCACGAGCCCCAAAGGCACGGCTAGCGCCGACCAGATCACGTCACGAGAGCCGATCGACGACGCCGTAGCAGCAACGCCTGCGACGGCCCAGAGGGCGCCCTGGATCAGACCTGTCGCCGGGTGGGTGCGCTGCCCGAGCGCCTCGGCGACCTGGACCTCAGACTCCGGCGCCATGTGACTCCCCGAGCTCGGTGAGCCGATTGCGGAGGCGCGTCGCCTCGGCAGCGCGAAGCCCGGGTATGTCGGCCGCCGTTTCGGTGCTCGCCGTGTGAAGCGTGACGGTAGCAATGCCGAAGGCGCGATCGATGGGGCCGGCGCTGACGTCGACGAATTGCATACGGCCATAAGGGACGGCCACGAGGCGTTTGAACATCACGCCGCTTGTCACCACGAGCGAGTCGTCATTCTCGACGTACCCCCACGAACGTTGGTTGGATCCGGCCCACGTCCAGCCCCATGCCGCCGCAACCGCGACGCCGACGACCAGGCCGATGACATAGGGCTTGGGTACGTCAAGGAGGAGCAACAACGCGGCACCAGCAAAGGCGCCGACCACGGCAGTCGCGACAATGACGATCCGGCGAACCGAGGCAAGCTGCGGAGAGACGCGTTGCCATGCACCAGCGGGCGGATTGAAGAGATCGTCCATTTGCTGAGTTTACGGGTGATGTCCGCAGCGGAAAATCTGCTGGAATTTGAGCAAATTCATTTGACCTTGGCCGCTCGAAGTGGGACGATTAGAGACGGCGGAAACAGCGACCCGCCGTCCCACATACCCCCTCATTCGGAGGCTTTTCATGGCTAGAGCCCTAGTTGGCTTTGTTGGCGGCCCCACCTACGCGCAGACCCACGAGGTCGCGAATCTTAGGCGCCGCATCAGCGATCTGGAGGCGGAAGTTCTTCGCCTCAACATCGAAAACGATTCACTGAACCACGCGTTGTCCCAGCAGATCGATGCGCTCTCGACCGCCGACCTGCTCGAGTCCGTCGCGCACTAGCGCGCACAGAGGAGACGACCCTTGTACCTCAAGAGCCTGACGCTCCGCGGTTTCAAGTCCTTCGCCTCCACCACCACCCTCCAGCTCGAACCCGGCATCACGTGTGTCGTGGGCCCCAACGGCTCGGGCAAGTCCAATGTCGTCGACGCCCTTTCCTGGGTCATGGGCGAACAGGGTGCAAAGACGCTTCGCGGCGGCAAGATGGAAGATGTCATCTTTGCCGGCACGTCCGGTCGTCCGCCACTTGGGCGGGCCGAGGTCGTGCTGACGATCGACAACACCGACGGTGCCCTGCCGATTGAATACACCGAGGTCACGATCTCGCGCACGATGTTCCGCAACGGCGGTTCGGAGTATGCCCTCAACGGCAACCCGTGCCGCCTTCTCGACGTTCAGGAGCTTCTGAGCGACTCCGGCATCGGCCGCGAGATGCACGTCATCGTCGGTCAAGGGCAGCTCGACGGAGTCTTGCGTGCCACTCCGGAGGAGCGTCGCGGCTTCGTCGAAGAGGCCGCGGGCGTGCTCAAGCATCGCAAGCGCAAAGAGAAGGCGATGCGCAAGCTGGACTCCACCCAAGGCAACCTGACGCGGCTCCAAGACTTGCTCAACGAGCTGCGCCGCCAGCTCAAGCCACTCGGTCGCCAGGCCGAGGTCGCTCGCCGCGCCGCTGTCATCCAGGCCGATGTTCGTGATGCTCGTGCTCGCCTGCTTGCTGACGACATCGCGACGGCAACGGGCCTCCTCACGTCCGAGCTTGCCGACGAGTCAGCCCTCAAGGAGCGACGTCAGAACGTCGAGGCCTCGCTCGAGACGTTGCGCGCCGACGAGACCAACCTCGAGCAGGAGCTTCGCGACGACGCCCCGCGCCTTTCGATGGCGCAGGAGACGTGGTTCAGCCTTTCTGGTCTTCGCGAGCGTATGCGTGGCACGCTCGGCTTGGCCAACGAGCGCGTACGCCTCGCCTCTGTGCGCGATGACGACGATCGCCATGGTCGCGACCCCGATGACCTCGAGGAGGACGCGCGCCGCGTCGCTGCTCAAGAGGCGGAGCTGCTGGCCGAGGTCGAGGCAGCCAAGGTCAGGTTGGCCGAGATCGTCGAGCGCCGCGCTCAGGCAGAGGCTTCCTACCAAGGCGAAGAGCGGCGCGTGGCGGGCTTGTTGCGCGCTGCGGCCGATCGACGCGAAGGTCTGGCACGCCTGCACGGTCAGGTCAACGCGCTCAAGTCACGGGCCGCTGCGGCCGATGAGGAGCTCGGTCGCCTTGCGGCGGGACGTGCCCAGGCGGAGACCCGTGCAACCGAGGCGCAACGTGAATTCACCAGCCTGGAGACCCAGGTGGCTGGCCTTGACGCGGGCGAATCCGGGCTCGACGAGGAACACGAGATCGCTCAAGAGGCGCTCACCGCGGTCAGCGCTCAGGTCGATGCGGCGCGTGAGCGTGCGCAGACCGCAGATCGCGAGCGGGCAGCGCTCCTCGCGCGCAAGGAGGCGCTCGAGCTCGGGGTGGCTCGACGTGACGGTGCAGGCGCCTTGCTGGCGGCCAGCGACAAGGTGAGCGGAATGCTGGGGTCGGTCGCGGCGCTTCTCACCGTCCGTTCGGGCTATGAGGCTGCCGTCGCTTCCGCGCTGGGCACGGCGGCCGATGCTGTTGCCGTCGAGCACGTAGCATCTGCGGTCGAGGCGCTTCAGGTCCTGCGCTCGGATGATCTCGGTCGCGCAGGTTTGTTGCTCGGCGGCAGTGAGATCGATGACTCCCGGTGGCCAGGGCTCCCCGGCTCTGCGTCGTACGCGATCGGTGTCGTTGAGGCCCCCGATGCCCTTCGGGGCGCGTTGCGGCGGCTGCTCTTCAAGGTCGCGATCGTCGACGACTTGCGCGAGGCGCAGGCTCTGATCTCCCAAACCCCCGACGTCGTTGCGGTGACACGCGACGGGGATCTCCTGGGTGCACACTTCGCCTCGGGCGGTTCGGCGTCCAAGCAAAGCCTCATCGAGGTGCAGGCCGCGCTCGACAAGGCGACCGCCGATCTCGGTGAGGCCACCGCGACCCTCGAGCGCACCTCGTTCGAGCTCTCGGGGCTTCTCGAGCGCAAGCGCGAAGCCGAACTCGCGGTGGAAGACACGCTCGCGCGTCTCCACGAGTCTGACGCCACGATGGCCGCCGTCGCCGAAAAACTGGGGCACCTGGGTTCGTTGGTGCGTTCCTCACGCGGCGAAGCTGACCGGATGGCCGCAGCCATGGCCGAGGCCGAGGCGGCGCGCGTGCGCGATCTCGATGGTCTTGCCGAGCTCGAAGACAGGCTGACTCAAGCCGAAGTCGCTCCCGACGAAGAGCCCGACACGACTCTTCTCGACTCGCTCGCCGACGATGCGGCCGTCTTCCGTCGCGATGAGACTGACGCGCGCCTCGCGCTCCGGACCGGAGAAGAGCGGTCCCGCAACTTGCATGGCCAAGCCGATGCCCTGCGACGTTCGGCCGCCGCCGAGCGTGAGGCACGGATTCGGGCCCTTGAGCGCCGAGAGCGCCAGCAGCGCGAGACCGAGGTCGCGCGTGCAGTGATTGATGCCAGCGACGTTGTCATGGCGAGGCTCGACGTCTCGATTGAGGCAGCATCGGCCCAGCGCGCGTTGATTGAGCGGGTCCGCACCGAACGCGACCTAAAGATGAGCGCGATCCGTTCCGAGATCCGCACGCTGACTGGAGAGCTCGACAAGCTGACCGACTCGGTCCATCGCGATGAGATGGCTCGGGCCGAGCAGCGCCTGCGCATCGAGGCTCTTGAGCAGCGTGCCCAGGAGGAGCTTGGTCTCGGCCGCGAGGAGCTGCTCGGCGAGTACGGCCCAGACGTCTTGGTGCCCCCGTCGCTCGTCGCCGAGGGTGACACCGAAGAAGACGCCGGCGAACGCGAGCCCATACCGTTCGTCCGTGAGCACCAGGCCAAGCGTCTGCGCACCGCCGAGCGTGCTTTGGCGATGTTGGGCAAGGTCAACCCGCTGGCGCTTGAGGAGTTCACCGCTCTTGAGGAACGCCATCAGTTCTTGTCCGATCAGCTCGACGACCTGAGGCGCACGCGTCAAGACCTGCTCGACATCGTCTCCGAGGTCGATGCCAAGGTGCAGCAAGTCTTCACTGACGCGTGGTTCGACACCGAGCGTGAGTTCGCCGATGTGTTCTCACGCTTGTTCCCCGGTGGTGAAGGGC
>JAOPXA010000160.1 GCA_025965395.1 Nocardioidaceae bacterium
TTCGTCAGGTAGGCATCGACATTGTCAGACTTCATGGCGGTCCAGAGCTCCTGAGCCTTGGCTTCGTTGACGCGGAGATAGCTGCCGTTGGTCTTGTCGTTGCCGTAGCCAGCGATCGGGAGCGTCATGAACTTGACGTTCTTGACGGTCACGCCGCGCATGGCCAGCGCGAGGGCGCGGATGTCGCCGTTCTCCCACGCTTGGTCGATCACGATGTTCTGGGTCACTGCGCTCAGCACGTTGGTGAGCCGAAGCGGATTGGTGAACGTGCCCTTGCTGAGGAGCTGGCTCATGGTGGCGCGCAGGAAGTTCTGCTGGCGCTCGATGCGGCCGAAGTCACCCTTGGTGAGTCCGTGGCGCGTGCGCACATACGCCAACGCCTTCTTGCCCTTGAGCTTCTGGCAGCCGGCCTTCCACTGGATGTTCTGCCCGGAGTCGTAGAACGAGTTCGGTATGCAGACCTTGACGCCCCCGAGTGCGGTCGAGAGATCGCGGAACCCGATCCAGTCGATGATGACCATGTGGTTCATCCGGATGTTGCTCAACTGCTCCATCGTCGAGAGCGCGCCGTTGGGTCCGTAGAACGAAAACGCTGCGTTGGCCTTGGACGTGTAGCGGTAGGAGCCCGTCTCGTCGTAGAGCTTGATGAGCGAGTCGCGGGGGATCGACACGAGGTAGATGCTCTTGCGGTCGGCGCTGATGTGCACCACCATCATCGAGTCGCTGCGGAAGGCACCGCTCGGCCAGACCGGCTTGGCAAGCGCGGTCTTGACCGAGGCGCCGCCGCTGTTGCCGCCGCCAGCGCCCTTGCCCGCGTCCGAACCCAGCATGAGGATGTTGAGCGCCTTGCCCTCGTCGGGGTCCGGGCGATTGGTGACCTTGACGGTCGGGGGAGCGATCCGCTGGATGTCGCCCAGCTTGCCGTTCAACACGTACGCAAACGCCGCGCCAGCCCCGGTGATCACCAGGATGAACGAGAGCATGACGGCAATGCCGCGGCGGTGTTTGTACCTGAACTTGTCCGCGCCCATACGTCGCTTGCCGCGCCCCTTGTACTTGGGGCGCCTTTTGCTAAACGGCATGGGTCTCCTGCGGTGAAATGGGGGCAGCACCTAATTGTGCCTTGCTGCCACACGGCCAACCAACCGAAAGAGACGCCTACAACATAAGAAAGCGCTCAGATTCTTTGGTCAGGGGCTTTCAAGAATGAGTGTCGTGGGACCGTCGTTCGTGAGCGCAACGGCCATATCTGCTCCGAACCTGCCGCGCTGGACGGGTGCCCCGAGAGACACGAGTTCGGCGCAAAATGCCTCGTACAACGGCTCTGACACGGTGCCTGGCGCCGCCGCGTTCCAGGTGGGGCGGCGTCCTTTGCGGGCGTCGCCATACAGCGTGAACTGGCTGACGACCAGGATCGGGGCCCCGATATCGGAGGCAGATTTCTCGTCGCGCAAAATTCGCAGATTCCATACCTTTGCGGCGAGTCGCGCGGCATCAGCGGGGGTGTCCGTATGGGTGACGCCGAGCAAGACCACCAGTCCGATGCCGATTTCGGCTACGGTCTCGCCAGCAATGGTGACGGACGCATCGCTGACTCGTTGAACGACGGCACGCATGGAATGAACCCTAGGGCACCGGTCGTTACAGTGATACCTATGGTTTTCGAACTGCTTCCCGACCTGCATCCCGACCTCAATCCACTCATGTGGCTGGTCGGCAATTGGCATGGCAACGGGCACGTCGAATACCCCGAAATCGAGAAGCAGACGTTCGAGCAGGACGTCATCTTTCATCACGACTCGCGCCCGTTCCTGCACTACTTCAGTCAGACGTGGCTTACCGACGACGACGGAAACCGCGTTGGCCCCGGCGAGCAGGAGACGGGCTTCTTGCGTGCGACCGGCGGCGACCAGATCGACCTCGTGCTCTCGCTGCACACCGGATACGCCCACGACCTGCACGGTCAGCTTGACGGCCCCCGCATGACCTATGTGACCAAGTGGCTCGCCCGTCCCGAGACCGAGCCCGACTACACCGAACAACGTATGTATGGCCTGGTGCAAGGAGATCTCATGTATGCGATCGACCGCGAAACCGGCGGCCACCCGATGCAGTCGTATGCGTGGGGGCAGCTCGCCCGTGTCTAGCTACCGCAGCCCGCTCCTCGATCGCCCCGGCGCAGTCGAGGCCGATGCGCCCGACGGGGGCGTGGCCGCGCACTATGGCGCCATCTCGCCCGAACAGCTCAAGCTGCTGGCCGGCACGGCGTTCGTGGACCTCTCGCACCGCGAGGTCGTCTCGATCTCCGGACCCGACCGACTGACCTGGCTCCACTCATTGACCACGCAGTTCCTCGAGGGGCTGGCGCCCGGCGTGCCGACCGAGGTGCTGATTCTTTCGCCGCAAGGCCGCGTCGAGTTTGCCTTCACGGGAGTTGACGACGGTACGACCTTCTGGGCGCACACCGAACCCGGTCACGGAGCAGGTCTCGCGACCTGGCTCGATCGGATG
>JAOPXA010000192.1 GCA_025965395.1 Nocardioidaceae bacterium
CTTGGCCCATGACGACCAGCGATGATGCGCAAAAGGCAGCCGACGAAGCGTCCGCAGAAGCCGCAAAGGCCCAAGCCGCAGCGGTTGCGGCGCAAAAACACGCCGACGAATTAATTGCTGCCGCGTCCGCTGCCGAGGCCGCGGCGCAGGAGCCGGCAGCCACTCCGGCAGCCGCTCCCGCACCTGCGGGCCCGCGCTCGACGATCGTCGAGACCGTCAAGGCCGGCTACACCTTCGAGGGATCCGCCATCGAGATCGGCGTCCTAGTTGACGGCGAGGCAGTGCCTGACGCGCCGGTACGCATACCCACCGCGATGTTTAACCGTCATGGCCTCGTTGCCGGTGCCACGGGCACGGGCAAGACCAAGACGTTGCAGGTGCTCGCTGAGCAGCTGGCAATCCAGGGTGTGCCCGTCTTTGCCGCAGACATCAAGGGCGACCTCTCCGGCATCGCAACCGCGGGCGCGATGAACGGGAAGCTGCAAAAGCGCAATGAGCTGATGGGCCAGAACTGGACCGCGACTGCCATCCCGACGGACTACTTCGCGCTCGGCGGCATCGGGATGGGGATCCCGGTCAGGGCCACTGTCACCGCGTTCGGGCCGCTCCTCCTGTCGAAGGTCCTCGGTCTCAACGACACCCAGGAGTCTTCGCTCGGCCTGGTCTTCCACTACGCCAAGAACGCTGGCTTGCCGCTGATCGACCTTACAGATCTTCGGGCCGTGTTGCAGTACCTCACCGGCGATGAGGGCAAGGCCGAGCTCAAACAGCTGGGCGGGCTTTCAGCCCAGACCGCTGGCGTCATCCTGCGCGAGCTGATCACGTTTTCTGACCAGGGCGCCGACGTGTTCTTCGGTGAGCCCCAGATCTCCACCGCCGACTTCCTACGCGTTGCCCCCGACGGCTCGGGCATCGTGTCGTTGCTCGAGGTGCCGGGCGTGCAGGACAAGCCAGCGCTCTTCTCGACCTTCTTGATGTATCTGCTCACGCAGCTGTTCAAGGACCTGCCCGAGGTCGGCGACATCGACAAACCCAAGCTGGTCTTCTTCTTCGACGAGGCCCACCTGTTGTTCCGCGACGCATCGAAGGACTTCCTCGAGACGATCGCGCAGACTGTGCGCCTCATTCGCTCCAAGGGTGTCGGCGTCTTCTTCGTGACGCAGACCCCCAAGGACGTGCCGAGCGAGGTGCTCGCGCAGTTGGGTTCGCGCATCCAGCATCAACTGCGCGCGCATACCCCCGAGGACGCCAAGGCGCTCAAGGCGACCGTGTCGACATACCCCATCTCGGAGTATGACCTCGGCGAGGTGCTGACGCAGCTAGCGACCGGCGAGGCCATCGTCACGGTCATGAACGAGAAGGGCGCACCGTCACCGGTGGCCTGGACGCGCGTGCGGGCGCCGCAGGGTTCGATGAGCCCCACGCCAGCGGACCAGATCACGGCGACGGTCAATGCGTCGCCGCTGCTCGCGAAGTACGGCGCGGTCGTCAACACGTCGTCTGCTGCGGAGATCCTGGCCGCCAAGGTCACGGTCGATGCGGCGGCCACTGCGGAGCAGACCGCCAAGAGCGGGGAGCGCGATGAGGCGGAGCGTGTCGCGCGCGAAGCGGAGAAGATCGCGAAGCAGAATTCCAAGACCAAGGCGGCGCCACGCAAGTCGACCAAGATGTCGCCGTTGGACCGGGCGGTGGGCGAGGCGAGCCGCACGCTTGCGCGGGAGTTCATCAAGAACATCTTCAAAAAGCGCTGAATAGGTCTCCATGATGGAAATAAATCTGAAGCGAGATTCCTTGCGATAAAAGGGGTACTCCAGGGTGAATGTCCGGGATATCCTCGATGACACGAATCTCCGTGAGGACCAGCATGTTGCCTATGCAAACTCGCCCGTCAGAGGTGTTCCAAGCCGTTTCGCAGCAGTTCCGACAGCACCCGCGCCTGCGCCGTGGGCTGACTGAAGCAGCACTCCTGGTCGTTCTCTACGTGGGTTACAGCGCTTCGCGGCTGCTGGCCGACAACGATCTTGGATCCGCTCGTGACCATGCGCTCGAGCTCGTACGATTCGAGCAGCTCGTGGGCCTCAACGTCGAACCCTTGATCAACGGCTGGTTCACCGACATCGACTGGCTCGGCATCGCCGGCAGCTTTTGGTATGCGAGCGCGCACTACATCGTGACCGTCGGCATCTTGATTTGGCTGTTCGTGTCGCGCCAGTCCGAGTACCTTCTAGCGCGTCGAGCGCTGGTCTTCGCGACCGTCATCGGTCTCGGCTTCTACTTGCTTCTGCCGATGGCGCCGCCGCGCTTCATCGGCGGCTATGTCGATGTCTTGAGCCAGTACTCCGGCGTCGGCTGGTGGGGTGCGGATGCGTCGGCTCCTCGTGGTCTCGGGCAAATCACCAACGAGCTTGCCGCGATGCCGTCGCTCCATGCAGGCTATGCGTTGTGGGTCGCGATCGTGGTCTGGCGGACGTCCTCGTCCTTCCGAGCCCGACGCCTCGCGATCGCCTATGCGGCCATCACGGCATTCGTGATCGTCGGCACCGGCAACCACTGGGTCCTCGACGCGGTGGTGGGCTGGATGGTCGTGGGGTTCTCCTACGCCATCGTGATCACGGCGTCGACGTGCACGTCGTATGCCGCGCATCACTCACCACTGGCTGAGCGCGCTCGCCACGAGTAGCACGACGGCCACGGCCGCCACTGCGGCCGCCACGAAAACTTTCATGAAACCGCTCGGCAGCGGCGCGTTGTGGCGGAGCGCATGCTCGGTCTGGGCCCATCCGGTCCAGGCTTGATAGGCGCACAGCATCCCTATCAGCGCGAGGACCATCGCCATGATCACCGTGAGTGGGGCAGGCAGCGAGAGATCGAGCGCGATGAGCGCGGTGGCTGCGGCGAGCATCGCGAGTGCGGTGCGAATCCACGCCAAGAACGTACGCTCGTTGGCCATCGTGTATCGCGGGTCGGGCTCGTTGCCGGCTCCATAGACGCGCGCTGGCCAGCGGCGGGGAGGTCCGTCGTCGCTCATGGCTTCCTCTTCGTTTTCAGTCGTCGCGGTCCGACGAGGCGCGGGCCTGCCAGCCGTTGCTCAAGGCGGCGGGCTTCGTGCCTGATCGGCTGGGCAAGGTACTCGCCGAGCAGCACGCCGGAGGCGAGGGAGATGGCGACCGCGGCCGCCGTGACCAGCGCGAGGATGCCGGTGCTGTCGCCGTCGGACATCAACGACAGCGCGCGGTAGATCGACAAGCCAGGGAGTAGCGGGACGATGGCCGAGACGATGATGACCAGCGGCGGCACGCGTACCCATCGTGCGACCGTGAAGCTGACCACGCCAATCGCGATCGAGGCGGTCGCGGCGGCCCAGGCGCGTCCGAGGCCTTGCATGTCGATGAAGAAGTAGAGCGCCGCGGCAAGTCCTCCGATGACGGCGATCGGCAACAGCACTCGCGCAGGCGCGTAGGCCGAGAAGGCAAACGCCGATGCGGCCACCGCAGCGCCGAGCGCCATCAGGGGGAGGTGCGACCACGTGGATGCACCCGGGTCGAGAGCGATGTCGACCCCCAGCGAGTTCGCGACGGCAAGCCCGCCGCTGACGCCGACGATGATGCCGGCCGTCGCCACCATCACCTCGAGAAGGCGAGCGCCGGCGGTGATGTAGAAGCCGGTGATGGCGTCCTGCACGGCGCCGATGAACCCGAGCCCGGCGAGCAGCATGACGATGCTGGCAGTCACGACGAGCGAGGGGTCGACGGGAATGTCGGTGGCGGCAACGCCCACGGCAATCAAGGTGGCGAGCAGCCCACCGGCGACTTGTTGGTAGAAGAAGGGGAATCGCCGCTTCGCCAGGAATCGTTGGATGATCTCGACGAGGGTCGAGGCGACGAAGGCGATCAGGACGACGATCCAGTCGCCGCCAAGGAGCGTGGCCACCCCGGCGCCGATGAACCCCCAGCTGAGAGAGATCGCCCAGCGCGGCGTGCTGTGGCCGGTCGACGCGATGCGGGCCAGCCGCGACCGTGCCTGCTCCAGCGTCAGCGCACCAAGCAACAGGTTGGTCACGAGGTGGTCGACCGCGGTGAGGTCTTCATAGTCGATGCCGCGCTGGGTGACGTGACGCGTCTGGATGATCGCTGGCTCGTCGACGACGGGCTGATAGCTCAGGGTGAGCGTGATGAAGGTGACGTCAACGACGGCGCTGCGAAGTCCGAGGTGATGAGTGATCGAGCGCATCGTGGCCTCGACGTCCGGAGCGCCCGCGCCGTTGGACAGCAGCATCTCGCCGACCCGCAGCGCGAAGTCCAGGGTGCGGTAGATCTCCTTCGGCTCGGTCACGTACCCGATTGTCCCTTACGACGGCCCTTGAGCATCGAGGAATTGCGTGCGCCGGTTTTGCGTTGGTGGAACGTATGAGCATCGACACACTTTTCGAGCCAGCCAACGTCGCTGGCCTTGACCTTCCCAACCGATTCGCCATGGCGCCGATGACCCGTCAGTTTTCGCCCGGGGGAGTGCCCGGAGAGGATGTCGCTGACTACTACGCGCGGCGCTCGGCGGCCGGCATCGGGCTCATCATCACCGAAGGCACCTACGTCGATCACCCGAGTGCGGGCAACACTCCCCGTGTGCCTGACTTCTTCGGTGCCGAGGCCGCGGCGGGGTGGAAGCGCGTGGCCGAACGCGTTCATGCGGCCGGCGGTCTTATCGTCCCGCAACTGTGGCACGTCGGGATCAATCGCGACACCCGCAACGGCGGGGGGTCGCCTGACCTGACGTTCAGCCCGTCGGCGATCTCTCTCAAAGGTCGCGAGCACGGGCACGCGATGACGACTCAGGACATCGACGACCTCGTGGCCTCCTACGCGCGTGGCGCCGCACTCGCGCAGGAGCTGGGCTTCGATGGCGCCGAGATCCACGCCGCGCACGGCTACCTGATCGATCAGTTTCTCTGGAAGTTCACCAACCGGCGCACCGATTCGTACGGAGGAGAGGCCGCAGCTCGAGCTCGGTTCGGCGCGGAGATCGTGGCGGCGATCCGCTCGGCCGTGGGGCCCGACTTCCCGATCATCTTCCGCTTCTCGCAGTGGAAGGGCGGGCACTATGACGCCAAGTCGGCCGACACACCCGACGAGCTCGCCGCCCTCTTGACGCCCATCTCGGACGCCGGTGCCTCGATCTTTCATCCCTCGACGCGGCGATTCTGGTTGCCCGAGTTCGATGGCTCGGACCTGACGCTGGCTGGCTGGGCCAAGCAAATCACCGGCAAACCGGTCATCGCGGTGGGTTCCGTGGGGCTGGGTGGCGCCTACGAGCCTGGGGCCGACGTGCGGGTCCCCACATCCGACCTGACCAAGGTAGGGGAGATCTTTGACCGCGGTGATTTTGATCTGGTTGCCGTGGGGCGGGCGCTTTTGGCGAACTATGACTGGGCGGAGAAGGTGCGCACGCAACGCTCGGAGGAGCTTCGCGCATACTCGCACGACCTCGAGTCGGTCCTGCGCTAAGTACCACCCGCTTCCCCACGATTTGGAGACCTACACGCGTATCCAGTCCGTCGGATCGGCGTGTAGGTATCCAAATC
>JAOPXA010000245.1 GCA_025965395.1 Nocardioidaceae bacterium
GGGACTGGTGTTGGCACTACGCAGGCATCTCCCGCGTTCGGAGGTCCGGCCCGTCGGTGTTGCTGACGGTGCCTCCGACTCGTTGCGTGCCGAGTTGACCGCAAGCCCTGCTAGGAGCGCCACGGCGACCGCAACAAGAGTGACGGCCACAGCGATCATTTCTGCTGGCGTTTAGCCTAGCGCACGTGCTTGAGCCGCATCTGCTCAGACTTCTGTTGACGAGATAAGCGACGTGAGTTGTTCGGCGACATAAGTCTCCTGCGGGATATACCGATTTCAGCAATGGTTTCATTATTTGGAGTTGTTTGTTTCATAGCGTATTCGAAGGGCGAGGGCAATCCAATCTTCTGCCTGGCAGAATTTCGTTGACCCAACGACAAACGACCGCCTATCCTAAATGGATGAAACATCATGTCGATAAGCGATGGTTGGAGTCTTGATGCGCAGCGACCGAGAGATAGGCGACCGGCTGCGCCGTCTGCGTGGAGACATGCCTCAGAAGGTGGTCCTCCGACGGCTCAAAGCCCTCGGCGTGTCGATGCCGGAACTGGCAATTTCGCGAATCGAGAACGGCGAACGATCGCTCAAATTCTCCGAGGCGTTAGGGCTCGCCGTCGTCTACAACGTCTCCATCGACGGCATCGCACTCGACTCACCGAGAGATAGCACTCAACTAGCGCGCACAAATGAACATCGGCGTGTGTTGAGAGAACTAGAACTGGTTCGCGACGGGATCAACGAGAAGATCGAGAAGATCGAGAGAGACATTCACCGGGATTTAGAGGTCAAGACAGCGAGTCATTGAACGTAAGAATCGAAGCGACGACGCCTGCTACCTCGGCAAGGTCGAAACCGACGCTGGTCAAGCCGACGAAGTTGCGTTCGTCCAGCGCCCCGATCCGCGACTAGCGACATAGGTCATCGGCTCACGTACGCTGATCGCGTGTATGTGCCGAGGTTCAACGCGATGGACGACCCTGCGGAAATCCGCGGCTTTGTCGAGGCAATCGGCTCGGCCGAGATCGTCTCGGTCGATGCCGACGGCGTGCCCGTCGCCACCCTGCTCCCGATCCTCTGGAGCGCGGACGGCGGCACGATCATTGCACACATGGCGCGGGCCAACCCGCACTGGCGCAGTATTGCGCCGGGCTCGCCTGTGCTCGCGATCGTGGCCGGCCCTCAGGCATACATCTCCCCCGCTTGGTACGCAGCGAAGGCCGAGCACGGGCGCGTCGTACCGACGTGGAACTACTCCTCGGTACACCTCACGGGCACCGTGAGCGTGCACGACGATCCCGCGTGGGTACGCGACGCCGTCACGCGACTCACCGACCGCCACGAAGGAGCGCGCTCAGAGCCCTGGGCCGTCACTGACGCTCCCGAAACATTCATCGCGAAGAACCTCGAGGCGATCGTCGGCATCGAGATCACGGTCAGCGCCGTCGAGGCAAAGGCCAAGCTCAGCCAAAACCGCTCCGCTGAGGATCAGCGCGGAGTCGTCGAAGGCCTGCGGATCGAAGGCGACATACGTGATGCCCAGGTGGCCAAGTCGATGGAAGACCGATGACGCTTGAGCGCGCGAGGCTCACAGGACTATTGGTGGTGATCATTCTGGGCCTAGCAGGGTGTGGCAACGCCATCCGCGCCACGATCAATGGCCGCGTCGGCATCGCCGTCGACGCAAACGGCAACCCCGTGGTGATCGTCGCTGCGTGCCCCGAGTTCCTCGACACCGTCACTATCAGCGAGGGACGCGAGGGGCTCGCGGAGACTGAACCGAACAAGGACGTCGGCACCTGGAATCGAAACGACCACCTGGCTGGTGTGTACGAACTCAACCTCAGCAAGCCTGACGACTCGTGGAGCAGACTGCAACCCATCGAACTCAAGCCTTCAACGCTTTACATCGTCATCGCGGCGCAGTCCAAGAAGGACGTCGAAGCAACGCAAGTATCGTTCTACGGTCGCGACGTTGCCTCGCTTGTGCCCGGCAGGGTCTACACCAACACCGGCGACCCGGACAGCTCTGAGCTTCAATGGTCGACGCAGAAGAAGTTCACAGAACCGTGTGTCTAACGGTGACCCAGAAGACCAATCTTGAGGGTTTTGGGTAGTCAGGACTACCCAAAACCCTCAAGACCAGTCGGGGTGTGGGGTCAGGATGCGTCGGTGCGGCCCGTCGGCACGAAGAACGCGGCAATCACTGCGACCGAGACTGCGCCCGCACCCACCAGGAGTGCCACGCCGATAGCGCCGTCATAGCCGTCGGGAGTGAGCGTGCCGCCCGCGCCTAGGAACACAGCTGCCAGGATCGCGATGCCAAGCGCGACGCCGAACTCGCGGATCGTCGAGTTCGCCGAGGTCGCCATCGCGAAGTCGTCATCACTCATCCCGTGCAGCACCGCGCTGGCGCTAGGGGCAAAGGTGAGTCCCATGCCGACGCCCGCCATGACAAGCGCGGGCACGAGCGCGCCGTAGGACGCGGCTGACTCGGTCAGCGAAGCCATCCAGACGAGCGAGAGCGCCTGAAGCACCAGACCGACAAGCAGCAGCGCGCGGAAGCCGACTCGAGGTGCCAGGATCCCGGCGATGGGTGCCACGATCATCGGTGCCGCGGTCCACGGGAGCGTACGAATGCCGGCCTCGAGCGGGCTCAGGCCCATGACGATCTGGAGGTACTGCGACATCAAAAAGACTGTGCCGAACATCCCGACCGTAAATGCCAGCGAGATGATGTTGGCGACGGTGAAGCCGCGGAAGGCGAAGAGCCGCAAGGGCAAAACCGCGTCTTCGCGGCGCGAGGCGTGCAGCACATACGCAGGGATCAGAAGAGCGGCGGCCACGAGCGTGGACACGACCGACAACGAGCCCCAGCCGTCGTCATTGCCGTGCACGATTCCCCAGATGCCAAGGAAGACCGCGCCGCCGAGCAGGATGGTCCCGCGAATATCGATGAGGCGTTCCTTGCCGCGCGACTCGGCAAGCGCGACGTAGGCGAGTGGGACGGCGACGATCGCCACCGGGATGTTGATCCAGAAGATGGCCTGCCACGAGATGCCCTCGACGACCGCGCCACCCACCACGGGTCCGAGCGCGACGCCGAGGCCAGAAACTCCGCCCCAGATGCCGATCGCCATGGCGCGCTTGCTGGCGGGCACCGCAGACGCGAGCAGCGTGAGCGACAACGGCATCACCGCCGCAGCACCGAGCCCTTGCACAGCGCGGGCGATGATCAGGAACTCCGACGATGTGCTCAACGCTGACGCACACGAGGCGAGCGCGAAGAGCACGATGCCGCCGATGAAGACGCGCTTGCGGCCGATCCTGTCCCCAAGCGTCGCAGCAGGGAGCATGAAGGTCGCGAACACGAGCGTGTATGCGTTGAGGAACCACTGCAACTGCCCGACGCT